>DASQMY010000351.1:0-13200 GCA_035645255.1 Mycobacteriales bacterium | reverse complement strand
GCTCCGGGCGGAGCCGACCACTGCGCCCCGCGCCGACCGGCGGTGGCGGTGGGTCGTCCCTTCGGCCGTCGCGCTGCTGCTCCTCGTCGCTCTGGTGCTGGCCCTCGGCGGCGACCGCGACGGCACTCCGGGCCGACCGGGCCCGACGTCGACCCGGCGCGCGGCGCCGTCCGCGAGCGCAACGACGGTCGGGGTCCCGGCCGACCTGGTCGGGAAGTCGCGGGAGGACGCCGCGGCCGCCGTACGGAAGGCGGGGCTCGATCCGCGCGTCGAGTCCAGGGCGCACGCAGCATCGCCAGGTACCGTGGTGGAGGTGCGGCCGACCGCCGGGGCCCGCCTGCAGCGCGGCGACGAGGTAACCCTGGTGGTGTCGTCGGGGTCTGACCGCACGGACGGCGGCGTCGGCACCGAGGACGGCAAGGACGAGGAGAAGGACGACGACAAGGGCAAGGGCAAGGGCGACGACAAGAAGAAGGACGGCTAGCGGGGCATGACGACCGGACAGCGCACCATGGGCGGCCGCTACGAGCTCGGTGAGCTCCTCGGCGCCGGCGGCATGGCGGAGGTCTTCCGCGGCCACGACAGCCGGCTCGGCCGCGAGGTAGCCGTCAAGCTGCTGCGAACCGAATACAACACCGACTCGACGTTCATCGCGCGCTTCCGCCGCGAGGCGCAGTCGGCGGCGTCGCTCAACCACCCCAACATCGTCGCGGTCTACGACAGCGGCGAGGACGGCGCGACGCCGTACATCGTCATGGAGTACGTCGAGGGCCGCACGCTGCGCGACGTCGTCCGCGGCGAGGGGGCGGTCATGCCGCGCCGCGCCTGCGAGATCACCGCCGACGTCTGCAACGCGCTGGCCTACAGCCACGCGGCGGGGATCATCCACCGCGACATCAAGCCGGGCAACGTGATGCTCAACCGCGCCGGCATGGTCAAGGTCATGGACTTCGGCATCGCGCGCGCGATGACGAGCACCAGCACGATGACGCAGACCGCTGCGGTCGTCGGCACGGCGCAGTACCTCTCCCCGGAGCAGGCGCGCGGCGAGCAGGTCGACGCGCGCAGCGACCTGTACTCGGCCGGCTGCCTGCTCTACGAGCTGCTCACCGGGCGGCCGCCGTTCGTCGCCGACTCGCCGGTCGCGGTCGCCTACCAGCACGTGCGCGAGGACCCGATCCCGCCGTCGCGGCTCAACGCCGACATCGACCCGGGACTCGACGCCGTCGTCCTCAAGGCGATGGCCAAGAACCCGGACAACCGCTACCAGTCCGCCGCGGAGATGCGCGAGGACCTGCAGCGCGCCGCCGCCGGTCGCGCCGTCCACGCGACGCCGGTGCTGCCGGCTGAGACGACCCAGGTTATCTCGCCGACCGCCGTACACCACACAGCGGCTGTCTACGACGACGACCGGCGCGACCTGCCGCCGCCGCCGCGCCGCAAGGGCCGCGGCTGGGCCTACGCGCTGCTGGCCATCGCAGCGCTGACCATCTTCGGCCTGGCCGCCTGGCTGGCGAGCAGCCTGCTCGGCGGCGACGAGAACCTCAGCGCGGTCCCCAGCGTAGTCGGCCAGAAGCAGGCCGCTGCCGAGCAGATCCTGATCGACAACGGGTTCGTCGCCGGTGCGGTCGACCAGCAGGCCGACAACTCGGGCCGCTTCCCCAAGGGCACCGTCATGGCGCAGAGTCCGGAGGCCGGTGGTGAGGCCGAGCCGGGCACCCAGATCGCGATGACCGTCTCCAGCGGCCCCGGCAACGCCCGGGTGCCGCGCCTGGTCGGCATGTCGCAGGAGGAGGCGACCGCCGCGCTCGAGGAGGTGGGCCTCGCGGTCGGCACGGTGAAGCCCAAGGAGGACGCGCGGGCGGAGCCCGGCGAGGTCCTCAGCAGCGACCCGGCGGCCGGCGCCGAGGTCGAGGTCGGCAAGAAGGTCAACCTCGTGGTGGCCGCCGGCGAGCTGACCGTCCCCAACGTCGTCAACATGACGGAGGAGGAGGCGTTCCAGGCGATCGAGGACGCCGGGTTCAGCCCGCGCAGCGGGCCACGCAAGGAGAGCGACAAGCCCGAAGGTGTGGTCATCGCCCAGACGCCCAAGGCGGGCGAGAAGGTCGCGCGGGGCACCGTGACGATCACCGTGTCGTCGGGTCCGCCGGAGCCCACGCCTACCCCGACGCCGACCCCCACCCCGACGCCGCCCCCCACTCCGACGCCGGAGCCCACCCCGACGCCCACCCCGACACCGGAGCCGTCACCGAGTCCCTCGCCCACGCCGTCGCCGTAGCAGCCGCGCGGTGAGGTGCGGGCCCGCGGCGGGTCAGCGGCCGCTCAGCCGAACGCCGACCGGCGGCGTTCGTCGACGACCTCGCCAAGCGCCGGAGCCAGCTCGCGGGCATGCGGGTCGCCGCAGTCGGCGAGCCAGTTGGCCAGCAGCTGGTGCCCGCCCTGGGTGAGCACCGACTCCGGGTGGAACTGCACCCCTTCGATCCGCGCCGTGCGGTGACGGACCGCCATGATGACCCCGCTGTCGGTGCGCGCGGTGACATCGAGCGCGTCCGGCACCGAGTCCTCCTCGATCGCCAGCGAGTGGTAGCGCGTGGCGGTGAACGGTGACGGCAGCCCGCTCAGCACACCAGTGCCGGTGTGGATCACCTCGCTGGTCTTGCCGTGCAGGAGCTCGGGCGCCCGGCTGACCACGCCGCCGTACGCGACGCCGATCGCCTGGTGCCCGAGGCACACCCCGAGCAGCGGCAGGTCGATCTCCGCGCAGCGCTCGACCATCGGGATGCAGACGCCGGCGCTCTCCGGGATGCCGGGCCCGGGCGACAGCAGCACGCCGTCCACCTCGAGATCGGCGAGCTCGTCGACGGCCACCTCGTCGTTGCGGCGGACGACGCAGTCGGCGCCGAGCTGGCCGAGGTACTGCACGAGGTTGAAGACGAAGGAGTCGTAGTTGTCGACGACGAGGACTCTGGCACCCATGGCCCGAGAGCCTACGGCGCTGCGGTGTCCACGGCCGTCGCCGCCAGCTCCTCCTGGACGAGGACCCGGCGCAGCACCTTGCCGACCATCGTCCGAGGCAGCGACTCGCGGAACTCCACCGCCTTCGGCACCTTGTACGCCGTCAGCCCGGTCGCGCAGTGGGCCCTGATGTCGTCCTCGGTCACGTCGGCACCCGGCCTCGTGACGACGTACGCCTTGACCGTCTCGCCCCGGTAGCGGTCGGGGATACCGACGACCACCGCGTCGGCGACCGCCGGGTGGCTGACCAGCACCTCCTCGACCTCGCTCGGGTAGACGTTGTACCCGCCGGCGATGATCAGCTCCGTCTTGCGGTCGACGATCCGGAAGTAGCCCTCGTCGTCCATCGTCGCGATGTCGCCGGTGCGCACCCAGCCGGCCGCGGTGAGTCCCGCGGCGGTCTCGTCCGGCCGGTTCCAGTAGCCGCGGAACACGGCCTTGCGCTTGCCGTAGACCCGGTTGCCGTGGGTGACCGGCGACGTCTCGGTCATCCCGTAGCCGTCGACCAGCCGTCCGCCGGACAACCGCTCGAACTGCTCCTGCGTCTCGAGCGGCAGCTTCATCGCGCCCGAGATGCACGCGCGGATGGACTTGAGGTCGTGGTCCTTGATCGCCGGCGAGTCGACGATCGCCTGGTAGATCGGCGGTACGCCGGGGAAGAGCGTCGGCCGGTAGGTGTCGATGGCGGCGAAGACCGCGTCGAGGTCGAAGCGCGGCACCAGGACGAGCGTGCCGGCGAGCAGCATCGACACCGTCAGGCAGCAGGTGAGCCCGTACGCGTGGAACAGCGGCAGCACGGCGAGCGTGACCTCCCGCCCCTCGTGCACGTCGGGCAGCCAGAGCCGGTTCTGGTAGGCGTTGGTGACCAGGTTGTAGTGGGTCAGCTCCGCGCCGCGGCCCGGACCGGTCGTGCCGCCGGTGTACTGCAGCAGGAAGCGCCGCACCGGCGCGTCGCGCGGGAGGCGCGCGCTGACCTCGCGCCCGGTGCGGGTAGGGGGGCGACGCGCCGCCTGATCCCGGGCAGGTAGTCGAGCACCGACGTGACGACCACCTCGCGCAGCGCGGTCGTGGAGCGGACCGCGGCGAGCGTCTGGTAGCTGGTGTCGAGCACGACCGCGACCTCGGCGCGGCAGTCGACGAGCTGATGGGCGAGCTCGCGCTCGGTGTAGAGCGGGTTGTGCTGTACGACGACCGCGCCGAGCGGCAGGGTGGCGAACAGCGCGATGACGGCCTGCGGACAGTTCGGCAGCACGAGCGCGACCCGGTCGCCCTTGCGCACACCGAGTCCGCGCAGCGCCGAGGCGAACCGTCGACCTGGTCGCGCAGGTCGGTGTAGGTCAGCCGGTTGCCGAGGAAGACCAGCGCCGCGCTGTGCGGAAGGCGGCGGCCGCGTCGTCGAGCAGCCGGGTCAGCGGCACCTCGGGGAAGTAGTAGTCGTGCGGCGTGTCGGGCGGGTACGACGCGAGCCACGGCCGGTCGGCGTAGCTGGGTGACGACACGGCGCCGGACGTCCCTGCGGTCGAGGTGCGCGGGCTTCATGCCACGGCGGCACCGACCGTCCGGTCAGCTGGCGGAGCGGTCAGCTGGCGGAGTGGTCAGCTGGCGGAGCGCCGCGCCGCGCCCGCCTCCTCGACGGTGACGTCGTTGTAGGGGAGCCGTGCCTCGACAGCCGGGAAGACGTAGAACCACAGGCCCGCGACGACCGCGAGCAGCAGCAGCAGGCTGAGCAGCAGCCTGACCACCACCGGCCCGGGCAGGTGCCGCCACAGCGCGCCGTACATCAGAGCTCGCTCAACGCGGGCGGCTGCTCGCCGGACGCCTTGTCCAGCGCGACCTCCAGCTCGCCGAACACGATGAAGCGCTGCCTGGCCGAGAACTTGGGATGGCAGCTGGTCAACGTGATCATCTGCTTCGCCGGCTTGACCCCCGCCCGGTACGGGACGGGGTACGTCACCTCAACCTGGTCGGGCCGGACGATGTCGGTGTCGGTCACCCGGTAGGTGAACCAGTGCGTCTTGGTCTCGATCACGACCGCATCGCCGGTCCGCAGCAGGTCCACCTTGTTGAACGGCGCGCCGTACGTCGTCCGGTGCGCGGAGACGACGAAGTTGCCTGGCTCGCCCGGCAGCTCGGTGCCCTCGTAGTGCCCCGGACCCTCCTTCAGCTGCTCCCGGTCGGTGCCCTCGGCGATGACCCACTTGTAGCTCTTGCCGAACCGCGGCACCCAGATGCGGGCGAACTGCGTGCCCGGCTTCAGCTTGGCGGCCGGCTTGCGCTTCGCGGTCGGCGAGCCGGGCGCGGTGGGCGTGGCGGTTCGGCCGGGCTTGGTCGGGGTGGAGGAGGGGGACACGACCACCGGCAGCTCGGCGTCGGCACCGCCTTCGGCCCACTCCTGCTCGATCTGCTCCTGTGCCTTGTCCTGGGCGCGAGCGGTCTGCAGGCCGGTGCCCCACAGCTCGTAGGCGACGAAGAGCAGCACGACGAGGCCGAAGGTGATCATCAGCTCTCCGGCGGCCCGCACGCCGGTGCGCAGGGCGCCCACGATGGCCGCGGCGTGGCGTGGGTGAGCCCGATCGGGCCGTCGTATGCCGGGAACGTCAGGGCGCCGTGGCTGCGCACGTCGTAGCCCAGGCCCCAGGCAGCGACCGCCTGGCGGAACAGCTCGACGCCCGGCTCGGCGGCCAGCGCCGCGCGCAGCCGCGTGGGATCACCGATCGCCTCGATGAGGAACGGCGGCGAGTAGACCTCGTCCTGCAGGAACAGCGTGTTGCCTACGCACTGCACCGACGTCGTCGCGACGACCCGCTTGCCCATGATCGTCATCGCCTCCGCGCCGCCCGCCCACAGACCGTTGACGACCGCCTGCACGTCCTGCTGGTGCACAACGAGGTCGTCGGGTGTGGGGTTCCCAGGCCGCTCCTCGCCGCGGGCGAGCCGCGGCGCGTCGTCCAGCGACACGCGCACCCCTGGTCCGGTCACCGGCAGCACGCCGGCCGCTCCGGCGAGCACGTCACCGGCCCGTGCCGCGTCGGCGACCCGGGTGCTCCGCCGGGCGGCGGTCGTCGTCTGGCTCGCCACTTCGGCCTGCAGCCGGGCGGCCGCAGCCGCGCGCTCGCTCACCAGTCGCTGCTCCTCCTGGACCAGGTCGGCCAGCCTTCCGCGCCGCCCGGCCCGCAGGTCGGTCCCGCGCGCGGCGTGCGCGCTGGTGGCGAACAGCGCACCAGCGGCGACGAACACGACGGCCGCGAGCAGCCGCCACCCGGGCGCAGGTCGGGGCCGCGTCGGCTCGGACACGAGCGGCCTCCTTGTGAGCGACAGGTAGGCGCTACGCTAGCCGACGGAGTCGGCGGCCGCGTCCGGGTCGCCCGCGGTGCCAGGCGTCTGCGGAGGAAGCTGTGCCCAAGTCTCGTGTTCGCAAGAAGGACAACGCGGTCTACATCCCACCGCCGACGGCGCAGAAGGCCAAGCGCAAGCAGTCCCCCCGCTGGCTCGGGCCGCTGATCCTCGCGCTGTGGCTCTTCGGCGCCATCTACCTCGTCGTCGCCTACATGACGGAGTACGGGCTGCCGGTGATGGAGGACCTCCAGGCGTGGAACATCGCCGTCGGGTTCGGCTTCATCGCGGTCGGGTTCGGGCTCGCGACGCAGTGGCACTGACCCGCCTGTCCCGGCCGGCTCGGCGCCTTGCTTACAACCGTGTGATTCATCCCCAGGAGTTGTCCACACTGTGGACGACCGGGGTACGGCGCAGCTGAGATGCCGGTCTACGAGTACGCGTGCACCGAGTGCGGCGAAGTCGAGGACCACCTGCTCCGGCTCGGGATGGCGTGGATCGAGCCGTGCGCCGCGTGCGGCGGCGTCCTCCGGCGCAAGTACTCGCGGGTCGCCGTCCGCTACGAGGGCTGGGGCTTCTCCAGCACCGACAAGCTGATCTCCGACAAGGCCGGACCGCGCAAGAGCTTCACCGAGCTCCGGCAGCGCGCCGAGCGGATCAGCGACGAGTGACCGCGTCGAGCCGGACGCGGCCCGATCACGCCGGACCGCCCAGGTCGAGGCCGGCCTCGGCCTCGGCGACGACGTCGTAGCGCATCGACTCGCCGCAGTGCCGCGGCGCGCGCTCGTTGCCCTTCCGCAGCAGCAGCAGCTGGGTGCCGCAGCCGTTGCAGGTGTAGATCGGCAGGCCGCCGGGCTCGACCACGTCGACCGGGTCGTGCGACTTCTCGCCCACCCGCATCGGCCGCATCGAGGCGAGGCCCCACCGGATGATCACCGTCGCGAGGAGCAGCGAGCCGGCCGCTCTGGCCCCCCACGGCAGTACGCCGACCAGGCTGAGGACCCAGAGCGTCAGCGACACCGCCAGTACGGCGAGCGGGCCGATACGCCGGCTCACACCAGCTCCAGGATCGTCGCGTTGGCCATCCCGCCGCCCTCGCACATCGTCTGCAGGCCGTAGCGGATGCCCTCGTCGCGCATGTGGTGCACCAGCGTGGTCATCAGCCGGGCGCCCGACCCGCCGAGCGGGTGCCCGAGCGCGATAGCGCCTCCGTTCGGGTTGACCGTCTTCGGGTCGGCTGCCAGCTCGGCCTGCCACGCCAGCACCACGGTCGCGAACGCCTCGTTGACCTCGATCGCGCCGATCTCGTCCAGTCGCAGCCCGCTGCGGGCCAGTGCCTTGTGCGTCGCCGGGATCGGCCCGGTGAGCATGGTCACAGGGTCGACACCGGCCAGCGCGAACGTGTGGAACCTGGCCAGCACCGCCAGTCCGAGCGACGCGGCCCGCTCGCTGGTGGTGACCAGCAGCGCAGCCGCACCGTCGGAGATCTGCGACGAGTTGGCCGCCGTGACGATGCCGTCCTCGGTGAACGCCGGAGGCAACGCGCCGAGCGTGTCCAGCGTCCCGCCGCGCCGGACGCCCTCGTCGTGGTCGAGCAGGCCCGACTCCGCGCTCACCGGCGCGATCTGACCCGTGAACCGGCCGGCGTCGATGCCGGCTGCCGCCCGCTCGTGCGACATCAGCGCGTACTCGTCCACCTGCCGCCTGGACAGGCCCCACCGCCGGGCGATCAGCTCGGCGCAGATGCCCTGCGGCACCAGGCCGCCCGCGTACCGCGCGAGCATGCGCGGTCCGAACGGCAGGCCGGGCCCCTGCGTCATCGCGGCGCCCATCGGCACCCGGCTCATCACCTCGACCCCGCCGGCGACCGCCACGTCGTACTGCCCGCTGATGACGCCCGCGGCCGCGAAGTGCGCGGCCTGCTGCGACGACCCGCACTGGCGGTCGATCGTCGTGGCGACGACCGTCTCCGGCCAGCCGGCCGCCAGCACCGCGTTGCGGCCGACGTTGACCGACTGCTCACCGGTCTGCGTCACGCACCCCCAGATCACGTCGTCGACGAGCGCCGGGTCGATGCCGGTGCGGTCGACGAGCGCGCCGAGGACGTGCGCCGACAGGTCGACCGGGTGCGTGCCCGCCAGCGCGCCGCCGCGCCGGCCGACCGGAGTCCGGACCGCGTCGACGATCACCGCGTCGCGCCTGCCGCCGGCGCTCACGCGATGATCCGCACCGGCGTCCCGAGCGGCAGCAGCGTCGCGAGGCGGGTGATGTCGGCGTTGCGCAGGCGGATGCAGCCGTGGCTGACGTCCTTGCCGACGGTGCTCTCGTCGTTCGTGCCGTGGATGCCGATCACCCCCTCGCCGCCGCTGAACTCGGTGAGCACGTTGGAGAAGCCGGACAGCCCGTACGCGAACGGTCCGTAGACGCCGCCCTTGTTGGTCGGGCGGAGCAGCTCCTTGAGGTAGAAGACCCCGCCGGGAGTAGGGGTGTTCTGCGTGCCGACCCCGATCGGGTAGGTGGCGATCCGCTTGTCCCGGTCGAACAGGTCGAGCCGGTGGTCGCCGACATGGACGTCGACGCGGTGACTGATCCCGGCCACCGCGACGTCGCGGCTGCGGACCCAGCCGGTGGAGCCGTTCGGCCGCACCGGCAGGTAGACCTCCAGCCAGTTGCCCTGCAGCCGCCTGACCAGGAAGGTGAGCGGCGCACCGGACGGTTGAGGGTTGGCGAGCGTGTGCGAGACCTTGCCGCCTGGCCTGGCGCGCACCACGACGCTCTTCGGCATGCCGGTCGCGGCGAACGACGGGAAGTCACCGTAGCGGCTGACCAGCGTCGTCGGACCGGGGGTCCGGCCGGCGTCGCGGCTGGGGGCGGGGGTCGATGTTGCCGGCGCCGCCCTGGTGGCTCGAGGTGCGGACGCCGTCGTCTGGTGCGCCGTCGCCGGGCTCGGCCGGGCGCCCGTCGGTGATAGGGCACTGCACCCGGTGCTGAGCAGGAGGGCAGCCGCACCGACCAGCCGCCGCTTCGTCACACCGCGAGAGTACTGCGCAGCTCGGCGCCGCATAACCGAACCACTGTGACTGTGATACCGCTGGGACTGACCCGGTGCCACCGTGCCGCGACCCGGGCTGCTGACACGCACTGGCGCTCGTGGCCACCCCGGTCGACCCGCTGCCCGGCGGCACGATCGACGTCGACGGTGACCTGGCGGACGACTGCGACCCCGGCGGCACCTGCCGGGTGACGCTGAGGTACACGCTGCCGAGTGGCGTTCCGCGCGAGGTCGTCGCGGCGACCGGCGCGCTCGCCGGACCCGACTTCGGCACGTTCTCGACCCCGGTCGCGATCCCGGACGACGCCATGGCCGACGATAGCGAGGGCGAGTCCAATGCCAGCGTCTCGGCGGTCGTGACCTGCACCGGCAGCAGCACATCGGTCACGGCGACCGCCGACGACCTCAGGATCGCGCCGCACACCGGCGTGCTGGACGTCCAGTCGGAGAGCATCGACGCCGGTGACCCCGTCGTCGTCACGGGGACGACCTGCTACGGCGGCGAGGACTGGATCGGCGAAGTCGACGGCCGGTCCGACGCGGGGACCCGGACCTTCGAGACCGAGATAGTGACCCGACCCCGACGTTCCCGGCGGCGAGTACGAGTTCTTCGCCGTGTGCCCGGGGACGGACTACGAGCCGGTGACCATAACGGTGGTGGGGGCTCCGGCGCCCACCCCGTCGCCCTCGCCCTCGCGGTCGGCGCGTCCGACCACGACGCCCGGCCCCGATCCTGACCGGACCGCGGTCGCCACGGTGACGCCCGCCACCGGTGCCACCGCAGCACCCCCGGCCACCCCGGTCGACGGCGACGCGAGCTTCACCGGCTGAGCCGGACGCGGCTGCGCGGTGCCGTCGAGCTGGTACCGGTCGCGTAGCTGCGCGGTGCGCACGGCGATCCCGAGCACCAGGGCGACCAGGATCGCGCCGGCACCGGCCGCGTGCAGCGCGTCCCGCCGGCTGCCGCGCCCGCCGACGAAGGCGAACAGCGCGGTCGCTGCGGCGCCCGCGGCGAGGCCACCCAGGTGCGCCCGCCAGTCGATGCCGGTGATGACGAAGCCGATGGCGACGTTGATGCCGATCAGCATCGCCATCTGCGAGGTGTCGAGCCGCAGCCGCTTCTGGATCACGAAGTAGGCGCCGAAGAGCCCGAACACGGCGCCCGACGCACCGGCCGAGAAGCTGTTGCCGCCGAACCAGTAGGACAGCAGGTTGCCCGAGAGCCCGGCGAGCCCGTACAGCGCGATGAACCGCCACCGGCCGAGGGCGCGCTCGACCTGCTGGCCGACCATCAGCAGCGCATACATGTTCATCAGCAGGTGGAACGGCCCGAAGTGCAGGAACATCGACGTCAGCAGCCGGTAGTACTGACCGGTTGCCACACCGATCAGCTCGCCGGGCGTGCAGCCGGAGATCCCGCCCGGGCAGGCCGTGAGTGGGATGTCGGCGAAGCGGACGTGCAGCGGGGTGACCTGGCCGCCGAACCCGCCGGCGCCGCCGGCCGTCAGCAGTGCCAGCACGAAGACCGCGACGTTGAGGCCGATCAGCACGCGGGTGATCTGCCCGGCGTCCTGCGCGACGCGACCGCCGAAGACGGTGCGTGCCTCGCGCACGCTCTTTCGGCCGGCCTTCACGCACTCGGGGCACTGGAAGCCGACGGCCGCCTCGGTCATGCAGTCCGGGCAGATGTAGCGCTCGCAGCGCGTGCACCGGACACCGGTCTCGCGATCGGGGTGGCGGTAGCAGCTCGGGCTGACCGGCGCCTCTTCGGCCGGTACACCGGTCTCCGTCAACGCTAGCTCTGCCGCCGTTCGATCGTCACCGTGTTGATCACGACGTCCTGGCGCGGGCGGTCGCCTGCGTCGACGTCGGTGGACGCGATCTTCTCGACCACGTCGATGCCGCTGGTGACCTCACCGAAGATCGTGTGCTTGCCGTTGAGCCACTGCGTCGGGCCGACCGTGATGAAGAACTGCGAGCCGTTGGTGCCGGGTCCGGCGTTCGCCATCGCCAGCAGGTACGGCTTGCTGAACTGCAGCTCGGGGTGGATCTCGTCCTTGAAGGTGTAGCCGGGGCCGCCCGTGCCGCGCCCGAGGGGGTCGCCGCCCTGCAGCATGAAGCCGGAGATGACCCGGTGGAAGATCGTGCCGTCGTAGAGCTTCTTGGCGGCCTTCGTGCCGGTCTGCGGGTCCGTCCACTCCTTGGTGCCCTCGGCGAGGCCGACGAAGTTCTCCACGGTCTTCGGAGCGTGGTTGGGGAAGAGCTGCACCTCGATGGCGCCCAGCGTCGTGTCGATCACGGCGTAGAGGTCCTCGGCCATGCGGGACTCCTTTCGGTCGGCTGGTCGCCATCCTTGCATGCAGTCCAACGCGCGAGCGCGGCCAGAGGTTCGGCCAGCGGTTATCCAGATGGCACGGTGGGAACGCCTTATCCACGTGACCTAGCTGTGAGGAGTCCCACCGTGTTCAAGCGAACCGCGACCGTGGAAGCACCGCCGATGACCGCGTACGACAACGCCCGGGTCAAGGCCGCACTGGCCGCCGGCACCACGACAGCGGCGGTGATGACCGCCATGGACCACCTCGCACCTCGACTGGACACGGCGAAGGAGACCGGCTCGCACGCCCTGCACAACGCGCGCGAGGCCGTCGTACCGGTGATTGCGGCCGCGGCCCCGGCGATGGCGATGGCGAAGGCCAAGGGCGGTGAGCTGCTCACGTCGGACGCCGCGCTCGAGGCCCGCAACCGCGCCACGCTCATTCTCGCCGCCGCGAAGGGCCGCCCGGTCGTCGTGCAGCGCCGCCGCTGGCCGCTCGCGGCGATGTTCCTCGCGCTGGGTGCAGCGGTGGGCGCAGCGATCGCGATGGCCACCAGCCGGATGGTGACCACCGCAGCACCCGCTGCCGAGGAGTCGACCGCCGGTCCCAACATCGACCTGTCGCACCCGCTCACCGAGACGGAGCCGCAGCCGGTCAACGTGCTGTCGGACTCCACCGGGCTCGACGACATCGGCGACAGCTACACCGAGCCGCGCTCCACCTTCTAGCGCGACCGGCCGCGAGGTCGGTGCAGTGCACGACGGTGGCGTCGTCGGGGACCGGAGTTTCCGGGGCCCCGGCGGTGCCCGCCTCTGAGGTCCGGACGCGATCCACGACGCCGGCCGGCCCGGCCGCCGCGAGCAGGGCGAGTACGCCGGGCCAGTCGGCGACGCCGTACGGGCTGACGATGCGGCTCGCGCCGTTGCTGAGCAGGGCCACGCTGACCAGGTCACGCAGCGGACGGCTGCCGGTCACCGCCTCGCGGGCGGCCTGCGGGTCGTCCTCGGAGGATCCAGTAGCCGCCCGGCTGGTTGCGGCGCGCCGCATAGCCCGGCGGCAGGCCTCGCGGATGCTCTTGTACTCAGGCGTTCCCGGCGCCACCCCGTCCAGCGGCGCCCCGCAGACCCGTCTGGCGGCGACCTCACGCTCGTCGGTGACCACCTGCGGGGGCGACCGCGCACGTGGTCGAGGAAGAGGAAGGAGTCGGCGAGCGGCAGGTAGTCCAGGCGGCCTCGGTCGGTTCGGGCGATGAGCACCGTCGCCTGCGGGCTGTCCGGATCGGCGATGTCGCAGGTGCCTTGGTGGTCGGCCGCTGTCTCGGCGATCGCGTCGGCGAGGATGCTGACATCCACTTGCGGGCTCCCGGTCGGCGCGTCCGTGCTGGCCCCAGTGTCCCAGCTGCGCACACACAGCGAGAGGGCGACCCGCCCCCGGGCCGCCCTCTCGCTGTGCTCTGGTGCTACCGGCCGGCGCGGTTGCGCG
>DASQMY010000350.1:0-13435 GCA_035645255.1 Mycobacteriales bacterium | reverse complement strand
CAGCGTCCTCGACGACATCGACATCGAGCCGGCTGGCGACGGGCTGCGGCTGCCCGGGGCGCCGGTGCTGGACGTCGCGTGGTGGGAGGTCCGCCGGGCGCTGGCCGGCACTGCTCCGACGTCGACCGCGGGTCACCGGCTGCTGGCCCGCTGGCTGCACCTGCGCCGCCGGCTCGCCGAGCGGACGCTCCCCGAGGTCGCCGAGATGGCCCGCCCCGTCGGCGTGCCCACCGGCGACAGCAACCACCCGGGCGTGGGTTGGGTGCGCATGCGCGTGCTCGGCGACACGCTGGACCTCGGCCTGGGCTTCATCGGGCTCGACCCGGCAGCACCCGACCGCGTCGTCGTCGTCCCGCAGGGGATGCTCGACGCCGCCGGCATCGCTGCGGGCGCCTGGTGGCCCGCAGCCCACGGCTACCTCGAGCGGATGGGCGCGCTCGCTGCCGCCCGCTGGCAGCGGAACCCGTCCGATGTCGTCCGCCCGATGGGTGACTGCGACGTCGTCACGCTGCTCGGCTCCGCGGCGCTGCGGGCCGCGATCTGCACCGGGCCGTCCGGCGGCATGCGCGCCGTCGTCGTACCGATGCGGGCCCGTGGCTGGCTCGACCTCTCCCGCATCGACCCGGCGTTCGCCATCGCGGCCTACGCGGCAACCGACCCCGAGGACCGCGGGTTCGAGCGCGGCCTGCTGATCACGCGGGACGAGGTGGTCATGACCCCCGCGGGCGGGAGACCGCACGAGATCGTGCTGCGCGACCCGGCGGCCGAGCAGGCGCAGCACCGGCGACCGATGCTCTACCGGTCGCTCTGAACCGACCCTGCCGGTCGGCGCGCTCAGGAATCGCAGCCGATCCCGTCGCGGTCGGCGTCGAAGCGGTGCGGATCGTCGCCCACGACGTCGAAGTCGTCGAAGGCGACCTGCGGGCAGTCCAGGTCCGGACCGGCCGGGATGCACACCCCGGGGTACGACGGGTCGCAGCCGGCCCGCTGCGCCGGCGCGGGCGTCGGCTTCGCCACCTGCTCGGGCTCCGGCTGGGGTTTCGCCTCCGGCTGCGCTGCGAGCGGCGCGATGACCGCCGTACCGCAGGATGACCAGAGGCCGCGGCCGGCGTCCCGGGCCTCGCGCTGCAGGGCGAGCAGCGCGTCGGCGTGCCGGACGTTGGGCGGCACGGTCATGACGTTGGCGTAGCCGGAGCGCACCAGGTCGCCATTGACGAAGAGGCCGTCAGCCGCGCGGTAGACGTAGGCGAGCGTCCGGCCATAGCGGTCGTGACGGTCGATGTCGTAGCCGAGGCGGACCCGCGTGCCGACCGGCAGGAGCGACGCGGTCCGCGCCGCCGCCGCCGCGCCGTAGCACTCGGCGCGGCCGCCGACCTCAGGCGTGTCGATCCCGATGAACCTGATCTTGACCCCGTCGACCCGAAGCGTGTCGCCGTCGGTGTGCCGCGTCACGACGCCGTCGTCACCGGCCGGCAGGGCCGACGTCGCCGCCGGTGTCGCCGGTGGCCTGGCCGGCGGTGCAGCCTTCGGCTGGGTCGACGGTGCGGGCTTGGGCTTGGCGGCCGGTCGGCCGGCGGCGGTCCGAGCGCCCCTTGCGGACGGCTTCGGCTTGGGCGACGCCTTAGCCTCCGGCGCCGAAATCGCGGCGCGCGTGTTTGCCACGGCGGGCTGCCGGGCGTCGGTCTCCGGCTCGCAGGCGGCGACCATCAGCAGCAGCACGGCGACAGCTGCGACGTTCCCGACCCGCATCGACGGCACCTCCCCCGCCAGCGTGCCCGCGAGGGCGGGGGGCCCGCAGCCGAATTCCCGAATCGCCGCGACGCGACGGACCCGACGGACTCGACGGACTCGACGGAACCGAACGGCGAACGGCGGCCGTCGCACGTCGCGACCGCGCGGAGTCAGCGGAGTTGCACCCTGCATGTCATCCCGGACACCTGACATGCAGGGTGCAACTCCGGCGACGTGAGGGCGTGAGATGAGATGAGGTGAGGTTGGGGGGTGAGGTGAGCGCTTGCCTGGAGCGGGTCAGCCCTCGGCCGGGATCTCCGCCGACAGCGCAGGTTCCTGTACGGCGACCGCCTCGACCAGCGACCGGGCGATCTCCTGCGCACCGAGGCCCAGCTCGATCAGCAGGGCGTCGCGCTTGCCCTGTACGAGGAACTCCTGCGGGATGCCGAAAGTCAGCGTCGGCCGGTCGACGCCGCCGTCGCGCAGGGCGAGGTCGATCGCCGCGCCGACACCGCCGACGCGGCCGTTGTCCTCGATGGTCGCCACGACCCGGTGCCGCTCCGCGAGCGTCACGAGCACGGGGTTGACCGGCTTGACCCAGCACGGGTCGACGACGGTGACCGAGATGCCCTGGTCGGCGACCCGGTCGGCGACGTCGAGCGCCGTGCGGACCATCGGGCCGACCGCGACGATCAGGACGTCCTCGCCGTCCCGCAGCACGTCCACGCCGCCCTCCGAGCGGAGTGCCGGGAGGTCGCTGCCGAGCGCACCCTTGGGGAAGCGGATCGCCGACGGTCCGCCGGTGATCGCGAGCGACTGCCGCAGCGCCCGGCGCAGCGTCGTGCCGTCCCGAGGTGCCGCGATGTGCAGCCCGGGAACGATCTGCATGATCGACATGTCCCACATGCCGTTGTGGCTCGGCCCGTCGTCGCCGGTCACCCCGGCGCGGTCGAGGACCACCGTCACCGGCAAGCTGTGCAGCGCGACGTCGAGCAGCAGCTGGTCGAACGCGCGGTTGAGGAACGTCGAGTAGATGCAGACGAACGGGCGCAGCCCGCCGAGGGCCAGCCCGGCGGCGGAGGTGAGCGCGTGCTGCTCGGCGATGCCGACGTCGAAGGTGCGGTCCGGGAACGCCCGCTGGAACGCGCCGAGCCCGACCGGCTCGAGCATCGCCGCGGTGATCCCGACGACCTCCGGGTGCTCGTGCCCGATGGCGACGATCTCGTCGGCGAACACCTTGGTCCAGCCGGCCGTCGGCGGCCCGCTCGACGTACCGGCGGCCGGGTCGAAGACGCCGACGCCATGCAGGCAGTCGCTCTCGTCGTCCTCCGCCGGCTGGTAGCCGAAGCCCTTGGTCGTCACGCAGTGCACGATGACCGGGCCGCCGAACTCCTTGGCCCGCCGAAGTGCTGTCTCCACCGCCTGCTCGTCGTGCCCGTCGATCGGGCCGACGTACTTGAGGCCGAGGTCCTCGAACATCACCTGCGGGCTGAGCAGGTCCTTGACGCTGTCCTTCATCCGGTGCAGCACGTCGTACAGCTGCTGGCCGACCAGCGGTGTGCCGGTCAGTGACCGCTTCACCTTGGCGAGCGCGGCCTCGTAGCCCTGCTGCATCCGCAGCGTCGCCAGGTGGTCGGCGAGGCCGCCGATGGTCGGCGAGTACGAGCGGCCGTTGTCGTTGACGACGATGACGAGAGGCAGGTCCTTGCGGTCGGCGATGTTGTTGAGCGCCTCCCACGCCATGCCTCCGGTCAGCGCACCGTCACCGATGACCGCGACGACGTGGCGCTTCTCACCCCTCAGTGCGTAGGCCTTCGCCAGGCCGTCGGCGTACGACAGTGCGGTCGAGGCGTGGCAGTTCTCGATGACGTCGTGCTCGGACTCGGCCTGGTTGGGGTAGCCGGACAGGCCGCCCGGCTGCTTGAGGGTGACGAAGCGGTCCTGCCGACCGGTGAGGATCTTGTGCACGTAGGCCTGATGGCCGGTGTCCCACAGGATGCGGTCGAGCGGCGAGTCGAAGACCCGGTGCAGTGCGATGGTGAGCTCGACGACACCGAGGTTGGGACCGAGGTGGCCGCCGGTGCGGGAGACCGCCTCGACCAGGAAGTCGCGGATCTCGGCGGCGAGCGCCGGCAGCTGCGAGCTGTCGAGCCGGCGCAGCTCCGCCGGCGTGGTCACGGACTCGAGCATGCCCACCGCTGCGGTTCCCATCGTCGGGTCCGGCTGCAACCCGGACGCCCCCGAGTCTAAGCGGCGGACCGCCCGCCCCCGAACCGCGCCGCCTCGACCCGCACGACGTCCTGACAAGACCCGCACACGCGCTCAGTCCGCCAGGCAGCCGACGACCTCCGGCGGCAGGCCACCCTCGTCGGCGTAGTCGGTCGGCGCCCCGCTCCACCGGCCCGGAAGTCCTCGGAAGCGCACAGAGCCGCCCTCGCCGTCGAACCCCCGCCAGTCGGCCATCTCGTAGCCGGTCGTGTCGAACGGCGCGACGGCCACGATCCCTGAGCCGACCGGCGTCCGCCTGGCGATGAATCGGAGCCGGAAGCTCGGGTCGCCGGTATAGGTGACCTTGCCGTACCAGCGCTCCACCACCCGCTGCTTGCTGTCCTCCGCCAGCCCGAGGTCGTCCGGCCCCTTGAAGAAGCGCATGTCGTGCACGACGAACTCACCCTTGAACCGCTGCGTCTGCCGCAGCAGGTCGAGGGGAAGCTTGCGCAGCCTGGTGCCGCGCTTGGGTGTCACCCAGCCGTTCACGCAGCCCGGCGCGGCCGCCCCGGACGTCCCCGGCGTCGCGCTGGCGGTCACGCTCCGCTTCGCCGAAGGCTTCGGCTTTGGTGCCGCTGAGGGCTTCGTCGTCGGCGAGCGCGAGGCCGTCTCGTCCGCACTGGCCGTGGCGCTCGCCGTCGCAGCGGACTTCGGCGAGTCGCCGCCGCACGCCGGCAGGACGCCGACGATGACGGCGCAGATGACCAACATGAGTCGACGGTGCACCGGAACCTCCTCCAGCGATCGGGCCGCCTGTCTCGTGCCGCAGCATGCCAGACCAGGCGCCGCCGCACGACGGCGCTCTACAGCCGGGCGCGGAAACGCCGTCCGCGCAGCGCCTCGTCCACCAGCCCGACTGCGACGGCGGTCTTGGTCAGCCGGACGATCTCCCGCTCGTACGCCGACACGGCCGCCTCGACCGCCTCCGGCGGCACGACACCGGCCAGGTCGGCCCGCAGCCCGGCCAGCCCGCTGCGCGCCGCGGCGACGGCCGCCCGCACGTGGTCGGCCGCGAACCTGGCCAGGATGACCGGGTGGCGCCGCAGCACGTCGTAGGCCCGGTAGTCCGGCGGGCAGACGTCGAGCAGCCAGCCGACTGCGGTGCGCTCGAAGTCGGGCGCTTCCGGCGGATGTACGCCGGCCGGCCAGCCGGGCGGGGCGACCGCGCTCACGTCGCCGGCTCGAGCAGCGCCACGCACTCGACGTGCGCGGTCATCGGGAAGAGGTCGAACGCGCGCAGCGCGCTGAGCCGGTAGCCGCACTCGGCGAACGTCGCGACGTCCCGGGCCAGCGACGCCGGGTCGCAGGCGACGTAGGCGACCCCTCGCGGGCGCAGCGCGGCGATCCGCCGCGTGACGTCCGCGCCGGCGCCGGTGCGCGGCGGGTCGAGCACGACGAGGTCGCACCGCCGCAGGCCGAGCCGCGTCAGCACCGCCTCGACCCTGCCCGCCTCGGTGATCACCATCGGCAGGTCGGCCAGGTTGTGCGCCGCGTCGGCGACCGCTCGCTCGTCGCTCTCGACCGCGATCACCCGGCCGCCGGCGCCCAGTGCGGGCGCGAGCGCAGCGGCGAACAGGCCGACGCCGGCGTAGAGGTCCAGCGCGAACTCGCCCGACGCGGGCCGCAGCAGCGCGACGACGGCGCCCGCGAGCGTCTCCGCAGCCGCAGGGTGGACCTGCCAGAAGCCGCTCCCGCTGACCCGCCAGGTGCGCCCGAGCGCCTCCTCCCGGACGCCCGGCCGGCCACGCAGCGGCTCCGCTCCCCCGCGAGCGTCGCCCTTCAGCAGCGACGCCTTCGCGTCCAGCGGCGGCGCCGCCACGTCCGCCCGGCGGACCGCAGGGGTCGCGACGACCGCCCGGTCGCCGGTCGCCGCGCCGGCGATGACCTCGACGGTCGCCGTACCGGGCCACTGCTTGCGCTCGACGCCGACGTCCTCGATCAGTGGGTGCGCGATGAGGCACCGGTCCACCGGCTCGATGTCGTTGGAGCGGTGCCGCCGCAGGCCGACGACGCCGTCGTCCTGCACGGCGAACGTCACCCGGGTGCGCCAGCCCAGCCCGTCCGGCGGACCGGCATCCTCCACGACGACCGGCACGTCGAGGCCGGCGAGCCGCTGCAGCTGCTCCCGCACGACCGCCGCCTTGAGCCGCAGCTGCGCCGGCCGGCTGACGTGCTGCCAGTCGCAGCCGCCGCAGCGGCCCGGCCGCGCGTACGGGCACGGCTCCGCGAGCCGGTCCGGCGACGCGCTGACGACCTCGACCGCGTCGGCACGCAGGTAGCGAGCCTTGTCCTCGGTCACCACCGCCCGCACCCGCTCGCCGGGGATCGCGTGCCGCACGAAGACCGCGCGACCGTCCGGGTGCCGCGCCACGCAGAACCCGCCGTGGCCGACGTTGCCGACGTCGAGCATCAGCATGTCACCGACCATGGCGGGCGCCGCCGTCAGGACTTCGGACCGCCGGGCGACATCGCCGACAGCGCACCCGTGCCATCGGCGCTGTCATCGACGTCCGCCTCGTCCAGGTGCCACGGCACATTGGTCAGCACGACGCCGGGAGTCCGCAGCAGCGCGAGCTTGATCAGCAGCGCGCTCTGCCCGTGCAGCAGCTGCTCCCACCAGCGCGTCACGACGAACTCCGGCAGCACGACCGTCACGATGTCGCGCTCGCTCTCGCGGCGGATGCCCTTGACGTAGTCGACGAGTGGCTTGGTGAGGTCGCGGTACGGCGACGCGATTCGGACGAGCGGGATGTCGATGCCCGACCGTTCCCACTCCTGCTCGAGGTGCTTAGCCGCCTCCGGGTCGACGGCGATGCTGATCGCGCTGAGCGTGTGCGCGTTGATCGACCTCGCGTAGTTCAGCGCGCGGAGCGTCGGCACCGACAGCGATGAGACGAGTACCACGGCGTGGTTGCGGGCCGGGAGCACCTCGCGCACCTCGTTGAGCTTGATCTGCCGGGCGACGCGGACGTAGTGCCTGTTGACCGCCTTCATCGTCGCGAAAAGGATCACGCCGGCCACCACGGGGATCCAGGCGCCGTGGATGAACTTGCTCCACAGGACGATGACGAGCACGAGAGCCGTGGTCGCCGAGCCGGCCAGGTTGATGGCCAGGGACCGTGGGATGTCCCCGGTCGGCTCACCTCGCGCTCGTCGCTCCCGCGACTCGCGACGCCAGTGGGCGACCATGCCGGCCTGGCTGAGCGTGAACGAGACGAACACGCCGACGATGTACAGCTGGATCAGGCGGCTCACCGACGCGTTGAAGGTGAACAGCAGGATGCTCGCGAGCAGCGCGAGCATCACGATGCCGTTGCTGAACACCAGCCGGTCCCCGCGGTTGGCGAACTGCCGCGGCATGTACCCGTCGCGCGCGAGGATCGAGGCGAGGGACGGGAAGCCGGTGAAAGCGGTATTCGCAGCGAGGATGAGGATGCCGGCGGTGGCGGCCTGGATGTAGTAGAAGAGCACCGAGCCGTCGCCGAACGTCGTCGCGGCGATCTGCGCGAGGACCGTCTTGTTGCCGTCGTGCAGCCACGCCTCGTCGATGGTCACGTCCGTGTAGACCGCGAGCATCGTGACCCCGAGGAACATCGTCACCGCGATCGCGGCCATGATCGTCAAGGTGTCGATCGCGTTCTTCGCCTTCGGCTTGCGGAACGCGGGAACTCCGGTGCTGATCGCCTCGACGCCCGTGAGCGCCGTACAGCCGGAGGAGAAGGCGCGGAGCGCCAGGAAGGCTAGCGCCAGGCCGCCGTAGCTGGCGTGCGGCTCGAGCACCCGGCCGGCGGTCTCCGCCTTGAGCTCGCTGCCGGTGAAGATCTGGACGGCAGCCCACGTGATCATGCCGAGCATGCCGATGATGAACCCGTACGTCGGGAACGCGAAGGCGGTGCCGGACTCCTTGATGCCTCGCAGGTTCATGGTGGCGACCACCCCGACGAGCACGATGGCCACAGTGACCCGGTTCTGCGCGAAGAAGGACTCGGGCCCCGCGGCCGAGATGATCGCGTCGACGCCGGCAGCGATCGAGACAGCGACCGTCGTCACGTAGTCGAGGAGCAGCGCGGCACCAGCGATGAGCCCAGGGGACTCGCCGAGGTTGACCCGCGCGACGATGTAGGCCCCGCCGCCGTTCGAGTACGCCTTGATCGTCTGGCGGTAGGACAGCGTGACGATCGTCAGCAGCGCCGCGACACCCAGACCGAGGTAGGGCGTCAGGTGGAAGAACGCCAGGCCTCCCAGGCTGAGCACCAGCAGGATCTCCTGGGTCGCGTACGCGACCGAGGAGAGCGGGTCGCTCGCGAACACCGGCAGGGCGATCGTCTTCGGGAGGAGCGTGTGCTCGGCGTCCGCGGTGTCGATCGGACGGCCGACGAAGATTCGCTTCCACATGTTCGCCACGAGGCGCGAGTCTAAGCCGAAGCCGGCGCACCTCCGCGTTCGGTATAGCGTTGCCCGCGGACACCGGACAGCCGGAGGGACTCACGTGCACGTTGTGATCATGGGGTGCGGCCGCGTCGGGTCCACACTCGCCCTGACCCTGGAGCAGCGGGGGCACACGGTCGCGGTCATCGACCGCGACAAGCGGGCGTTCGACCGCCTCGACAAGGGCTTCGCCGGCAAGTCGGTGCTCGGTTTCGGCTTCGATCGCGACACGCTCAAGGAGGCCGGCATCGAGGGTGCCGGTGCCTTCGCTGCGGTGAGCAACGGTGACAACTCCAACATCATCAGCGCGCGGGTCGCCCGCGAGACGTTCAGTGTCGAGCACGTCGTCGCGCGGATCTACGACCCGAAGCGGGCGGAGGTCTACGAGCGCCTCGGCATCCCGACCGTCGCGACGGTGCGGTGGACCGCTGACCAGGTCCTTCGCCAGCTCGTGCCGTTCGGCGTGAAGTCGGAGTGGACCGACCCGACGGGCAAGGTCGCGCTGGCCGAGATCGCCGTCAACAAGGCGTGGGTCGGGCACCGCCTCACCGAGCTGGAGGACCTCACCGGATCGCGGGTCGCCGTCCTCACCCGGCTGGGCAACGGCCAGCTGCCGGAGGCCAAGACGGTCATCCAGGAGGGCGACGTCTTCCACTTCCTGCTCAGCCGCGGCCGGTTCGCCGACGTCGAGCGGGTCATCGCCGGCGGTCCCGAGGGGGAGTCCCACTGATGGAGATCGTCATCGCCGGTGCCGGCAACGTCGGCCGCTCCATCGCCCGGGAGCTCATCGAGAACGGCCGGCAGGTGCTGCTGATCGAGAAGGACGCCGGCAGCCTCAAGGAGTCGTCGGTGCCCGGCGCGCAGTGGCTGCACGCCGACGCCTGCGAGCTCTCGGAGCTCGAGCGCGCCGACCTGGAGGACTGCCAGGTCATCGTGGCCGCGACCGGGGACGACAAGGTCAACCTGGTCGTCTCGCTGCTCGCCAAGACCGAGTTCGCGGTGCCGCGCGTCGTCGCGCGGGTCAACCACCCGAAGAACGAGTGGCTCTTCAACGAGGCGTGGGGCGTCGACGTCGCCGTCTCGACGCCGCGGATGCTGACCGCGCTGGTCGAGGAGGCGGTCACCGTCGGCGACCTCGTCCGGCTGATGACGCTCGAGCAGGGCAAGGCCAGCCTGTCCGAGCTGACCCTCGCCGGCGACTCCCCCGCGGTCGGCAAGACCGTCGGCGAGGTGATCTGGCCTCCCGACACTGCACTCGTCGCCGTACTCCGGGAGGGGCATGTGCTGCTCCCGAGCTCGCAGCTGCCGCTCGAGGCCGGTGACGAGCTGATGGTCGTGGCGACGGCCGACCGCGACTCCGACCTGGACGCGCTGCTCAGCAAGCCCGGGCCGGGCTGACCCGAGGCGCTAGTGGTTGCCCGGCTGCAGCGTGTAGGCCGGGTTGAACATCGTCAGGTGGCCGTGCTGCGCGCCGACCCGGCCGTCGACCACGATGTGCACCCCCGGGTCGATGCCCGCGATCCGCCGCCGGCCGAGCCAGACGACGCTGAGCGTGCCGCTGCCGTCGTAGAGCTCGGCCTCGAGCGCCGGCACGCCACCGACCGGTCGCAGCGTGACGCCACGGATGACGCCGCACACCTTGATCCGCTGCCGCGGCGTGGCTTCGGCGACGAGGGTCGCGCCGACCGACTCGGAGTCGCCCTGCAGCTCCTCGGCGGCCAGCTCGTCCGGGTCGGCGGTCAGCCGCCGGAACGCCCGCTTGATCCGGCCCTCGCTCATCGGTGCCCCTTCGGTTGCCGGCGCCGGTCGGCGTCGCCACGACGGTCGAGACAAGACCCTAGCGGCCCCGGCGGGCGAGGCGAGCGGTCCGGCGTACGGCGGCCGGCTACTTCTTCGCGGCGGTCGGCTTGACCGGCGCCTTCTCCGCGGCGAACCGCACCGTGGCAAGCACCTTGTTGAACGTGTTGAGGGACGGCGTGAACGTCGCCGCTGCCATCTGCCAGGTCGCGGTGTAGAGCGTGCCGCGGCGGACGAAGAACATGGTGCGGAGGTGGGTCTTACCGTCAGCTGCCGCGATGTCGAAGCCGGTCGCCTTGACGCCGCCGACGACGATCGCGGCCTGGCCCGGGAGTGCCTTGCCCTTCGTGCGCTTGATCGCGCCGGCCTTGAGCTTGGCGAGCTGCGCCGCAGTCACCGGGCCGTCCTTGCGCCTGAGCGTGTCGACCGCCGACGAGAGGGTCAGCTTCTGACCGGTCGCGGCGACCGCGAGCACGACGTCCGTGCTGGTCTTGGCCTCCGGCCTCACCGTGCCGAGCGTGACGGCGTATCCGGTCGGGGGGACGACGACGTAGCCCGCACCGAGCGTGTTGGTCTTCGCCTTCACTTCCGCCGGGGTGCCGGTCAGCTTGCCGTTGCCGGCGAGGCCGCTCTTGCGGACGGGCGGCGGCGGCTCGTCACCCTGGAGCAGGCCGGTGCCGAAGACGACGCCGCCCGCAGCGAGCAGCGCGACGACGATGAGCGCCACCATCGGCAGGCGGCCGCGGCCGACGGACAGACTGCGGGTGGCACCGCCCGCGGGGAGGATGTCGTTGACGAGGCGGTCCTGCGCGGCCGGCGGCGCCGGCGGCGCTTCCGGTGCTGCCGGCGGCGCGACCGGTGCGAACGACAGCTCGGTCAGCGTCATCGACGGGTGGTCGTAGCTGACGGGTGCCGGCGGCGCCTGGGCCGCGGGCGGAGGCGGCATCTGCACCGGGACCGGCGGGGTGAACGCCGACGGCACGAGGCTGTTGGTTGGCTGCGGCAGGGCAGCACCGACGGGGGCGGCGAAGGGGTTGTGCTCCGACATGCCGATTCCTCCGAATACCGCAGTACGCCCGAACGGCACTGCACGTGACGCAATCGTCGGCAGGATCTCGCCGGACCTTGACAAACCCGGGGCCGCTCAGAGCTCGGCGAGCGGGACCAGCCGGGCGAGCCAGCCGGTCACGACGTCGTACTCGCCGACCACGAGGGTTACGCCGAGCGCGGCGAGCAGCACGGCACCGATCAGCGACAGCGGGCGGCTCAGCCGGGCCAGCCGCCGGGCGAACGGGGCGGAGCTCGCCACAGCCAGCGCCGCTATCACGAACGGGACGCCGATGCCGACCGCGTAGGCCGCCAGCAGCACGCCGCCCCGGAGCGCGCTGGTGCTCGTCGCCGCCAGCGCCAGCGCGGTCGCGAGGAACGGACCGACGCACGGCGCGAACGCCGCGCCGAACAGCATGCCGAGCGCGAACGGCGCGCCGAGCGCGCGCGACCTGGCCGGTCGCCCCGGCCGTGCCCCGCCCCGCGACAGCCGGGTGAGCAGACCGAGCCGGAACTCGGCGAGCAGCAGAAGCGCCACCGCGATGACGACGACGCCGCCCGCGCGCTGGACCGGGCCGCCCGGCGTACGCGCATTGGCAGCCACCGACCCGGCGAGCAGTCCGAGTACCCCGAACACGGCGGTGAAACCCGCGACGTACAGCAGCGAGCCGGCCACCAGGCGACGCGGCTGCTCGGCCGGTGGTACGCCCGCGGCCGATCCGGAGAGCACGCTGATGTACGTCGGCAGCAGCGCCGCGGTGCACGGCGCCGCGAACGACAGCACGCCGTAGCCGAACGCGACGGCGATGCCGAGCAGCACCGTCAGCCGCCGCGGGTGGGCGGGTGAGCGTGTGCCCCGCCGGCGGCCGCCGCGGCCGTGCGGATCGACGCGTCGGTGCGCCGGGCGGCGGCGACCGCCGCGACGACCGTGGACGTGCCGGCCGGGACGGGGACGGACGGCGCCGGGGTCCGCACGCGTGCGGCGGTGAGTGGCGGGCGCTGTCGCATCCGGTCAGTGCATCACGCGCGGCGGCGGGCCCGCAGCGCGCTTCGGTGACGCAGCGCGAACAATGACGTGTGCACACCTGGACGTTGCGGCGCGGCGGCGTGCTGCTCACCGTCGACGAGTACGGGCCGGCCGACGCGCCGGCCGCGCTGGTGCTGCACGGGGTCGGGTCGTCGGCCGACTTCGCTGCCCGCGCCTTCGGGCCGGCGCTCGGCGGAGACGGCTACCGGGTGATCGTGCCGGACCTGCGCGGCCACGGCCGGAGCACGGCGCTGGCCGACCCGGCGGCGCACGCGGTCGGCGAGCAGCTGGCCGACGTCGCGGCGCTCGCCGCGCTTGTCGGTGCCCGCGTCTTGGCCGGGGTCTCGCTGGGCGCGCACCTCGCGCTGGCGCACGCCGCGGCGGAGTGCGCGGCGGCACCCGCCGCGGTCGATCTGGTGCTCGCCGCCTTGCCGGGCTGGCTCGGGCCGGCCGACGAGGTCGCGTCCGCCAACGCGGTCTGGGCAGAGGAGATCGCGCGCGTCGGCGTGGCGGCTTCGCTGGCCCGCATCGCCGGGGATCCCGCCGTACCGGAGTGGGTGGCGCGGGAGCTGGCGACCGCCTGGCCGCGACATGACCCGGCCAGCCTGGCAGCGGCGCTACGGGCGGCGGCGACGGCCGAGGCGCCGGACGCCGCGGCGCTGACGTGCGTCGCCTGCCCGGTCGGTGTGGTCGGGGCCGGCGACGACGCGGCGCATCCGCTAGCGGCTGCGACGGCGTACGTCGCGGTGCTGCCGCGGGCGGCGCTGGTGACCGTGCCGCTCGCGGTACTGGCCGGCGGCGCGGGGCGGCTCGGCGAGCTGGCGCTCGCGGCTGCCGGATCGGTCAGTGCACCTCGGTGATCTCCGGACCGCGCTCGAACGGGTTGAGGTCGTCGCGGTCCGGCGCGTCGCCGGCCGCCGCGGCGGCCGCCTCCTGCGCGTCCTTGGGCAGCCGCAGCGGCAGCGGGTCGCGGGGGGCCATCGCCTCCGAGCCGCGTACGACGACGATGTCGCGGAAGACGTCCTCGAGCTTGGCCGCCTGTGCCGGGTCGGTCGCCGCCGGTCCGGTGATCAGGCCGCGGATGAACCACCGCGGTCCGTCGTACCCGATGAACCGGGCGGGCGCGGCGGGACCCTT
>DASQMY010000349.1:0-6217 GCA_035645255.1 Mycobacteriales bacterium | reverse complement strand
CCGGCGAGGAGCGCCGGCTGATCGACGAGGTCTTCGAGGCGGGCGACCGGCAGGTGCGCGAGGTGATGATCCCGCGCACGGAGTGCGCCTTCCTCGACGCCAGCCTGCCGCTGGACGAGGCGATGGCGATCGTCGGCGGCTCGCCGCACTCGCGCTACCCGGTGATCCGCGGCTCGAGCGACGACGTCGTGGGCTTCATCCACGTCCGCGACCTGTTCACGCCCGACGGCCGCAACGCGTCTCGCGTCGGGCAGCTCGCCCGCCGCGTGAAGATGCTGCCGTCGACGAAGAAAGTCATCCCCGCGCTCTCCGAGATGCGGCGCGAGGGGCACCACCTGGCCGTCATCGTCGACGAGTACGGCGGCACGGCCGGCATCGTGACGCTCGAGGACCTCATCGAAGAGGTGATCGGCGAGATCCGCGACGAGTACGACGTCGCGTCGGAGCAGTTGCGGATGCTGCGCGGCGGCGACCGTGAGGTCGACGGGCTGCTCAACCTGGGGGAGTTCCGGGAGCAGGCCGGCGTGGTGCTCCCGGACGGCCCCTACGAGACGGTCGCGGGCTTCGTGATGAGCCGGATCGGCCGGGTGCCGCGGGTCGGCGACCAGGTCGAGGAGGAGGGCACCCGGCTGCTCGTCACCGAGCTCGACGGGCGGCGGATCTCCCGCGTGCGGGTCAGCCTGGTCGACGGCGACGGCGACGGCGGCGCGTCGCCGGGTGCGGGCGCGGCGGAACCGGTCGACGAAACCGGCTGATCCGACTTCTCGCCGGTGTTACCGGTTCCACCCGCCTGGCGCCGGAGTGACTCTCCGATGAACCTTGGGAAGTCTTCGGGAATCCCTTCCCGATCGGCGGAAACCGCGGCTATCTTCCGATGGTCGGCCGCGCCCCCGCAGCCGGCATATCCGCCATCCCCCCGTGCGAGCGCTGCCTGCGGCCGGATTGCCGCGCGCGCTCAGCGTCTCGCACGTCAGCTGAAGGACGTCACGGATGAGGAAGAAGCTCGTGCTGCCGGCGACCCTGGCACTCGCTCTTGGCCTGTCGATCACCGCAGCGGCAGGACCTGCCGCGGGCAACCCGACCCCCGGCCGGGTCACCAAGGCGAAGACCACCAAGATCCAGATCCTGGGCCTGAACGACTTCCACGGCGCTCTCGAGCCCCCTGCGGGCTCCGGCGGCCGGATCGGGACGACCAACGCAGGAGGCGTCGAGTACCTCGCGACCCACGTCGACCAGCTGCGCGCGACCAACCCCAACACCATCTTCGTCTCCGCCGGTGACCTCATCGGCGCGACGCCGCTCACGTCGGCGCTCTTCCACGACGAGCCGTCCATCGAGGCGTTCAACCTGATGGGCCTGGACTACAACGGCGTCGGCAACCACGAGTTCGACGAGGGCGTGGACGAGCTGCTCCGCATGCAGAACGGCGGCTGCCACCCGGTCGACGGCTGCCAGGACGGCGACGGCTTCGCCGGCGCGGACTTCGACTTCCTGGCCGCCAACGTCGCGTACAAGGACAGCGGCGAGACGATCTTCCCGCCGTACGCGATCCACGAGTTCGACGGGGTCAACATCGCCGTCATCGGCATGACGCTGGAGGGCACGCCCGACATCGTGACGCCGGCCGGCATCTCGCACGTCGACTTCTTCGACGAGGCGGACTCGGTCAACGCGCTGGTGCCGGTGCTGAAGGCGCAGGGAATCGAGACCTTCGTCGTGCTCCTCCACGAGGGCGGCTCGGTGTCCGACCCCATCACCGAGACGACGATCAACAGCTGCAACAACCCGACCGGCGCGCTGCCGCCGATCGTCGACCGCATGGACGACGACATCGACGTGGTCGTCACCGGCCACACCAACTGGGCGGTCAACTGCATCATCGACGGCAAGATCGTGACCGGTGCGGCGCACCAGGGCCGGCTCGTCACCGACATCGACCTCACGGTGAGCCGCGCTACCAAGGACGTCGTGGCGCACACCGTCAACAACGTGATCGTCACGCGCACCGTGCCGAAGGCCCCCGCGCTGACGACGCTGGTCAACAAGTACGTCGGGCTCTCCGCGCCGCTGGCGAACCGGGTCATCGGGTCGGTCACCTCGACGATCTCCCGCTCGGCCAACGCTGCGGGTGAGTCCGCACTCGGCGACGTGATCGCGGACGCGCAGCTGAACGCGACCAAGCCGGCAGACCTGGGTGGCGCGACGATCGGCTTCATGAACTCCGGCGGCATCCGCGCTGACCTCACGTACGTCAGCAGCAGTGCGGGCGAGGGCGACGGCAACGTGACGTACGGCGAGGCCTTCGCCGTCCAGCCGTTCGGCAACAGCCTGGTGACGATGACGGTCACCGGTGCGCAGATCGACACGCTGCTCGAGCAGCAGTTCGACAACCCGGGCGTCGGTCAGAATCGTATCCTGCAGGTCTCCGAGGGCTTCGCGTACAGCTGGAGCGCCGCGGCACCGAAGGGCAGCAAGGTCGACCCCGCGTCCATCACGCTGAACGGCGTGCCGATCGACCCAGCTGCCAGCTACCGCATCACGGTCAACAACTTCATGGCTGACGGCGGTGACGGCTACCTCGTGCTCCGCGAGGGCACCAACCGGCTCGGCGGCGACGTCGACCTGGACGCGCTCGAGAAGTACTTCACCGCGCAGGGTGTCGTCGCACCCGGTCCGCAGAACCGCATCACGAAGCTGCCGTAGGTCGCGGTCCTGGTGGCGGCGCGCCCGCGCCGCCCCCAGCACCCGCTCGGTGCCCCCAGCGGGACCGCACGCCGCAAGACCTCCACCCCTCCTCGACGTCAACGCTGCCTACGAGAGGCCTCACACCATGCACGGACTTTCGCGCCGGGGGGCCGGCCTCGTCGCCGGTTCGCTCGCCGCCGGGCTAGTTCTCGTCCCGCTCGCTGCCACCCCGGCCGCCGCCGTACCCGGCAGTGAGTCCGCCGTCTTCGTCAACGAGTTCCACTACGACAACGCGGGCACGGACACGGGCGAGTTCATCGAGCTGGCCGGCCCAGCCGGCACCGACCTGAGCGGCTGGAGCATCGTCCGCTACAACGGCAGTACGCCGACCGCGGCGGTCGTCTACCCGGTCAACTCGGCGACCGCGCTCAGCGGCGTCATCGCGGGCTCCCCGGGCGGCTACGGCCTCGTCGTCGTGGACTTCCCGGTGGACGGCCTGCAGAACGGAGGCAACGACGGATTCGCGCTCGTCAACGGCGGGTCGGTGGTGCAGCTGCTCAGCTACGAGGGCGCGTTCACTGCCTCGAACGGTCCCGCTGCCGGCATGACATCGACCAACCTGCCGGTCTCCCAGAGCAACGCGCCGGCCGCCGGCTCGTCGCTGCAGCTCACCGGCGCCGGTTCGAAGTACGGCGACTTCACCTGGTCGAAGACCGATGGCGAGACGGCCAGCACGAAGGGCTCTCTGAACACCGGCCAGGAGCTGCCGGGCCTGCAGCCGCCGCCTCCGCCGCCCCCGCCGGGCGGCAACTGCGCTGACCCCGCCACTGCGATCCACCAGATCCAGGGCAGCGGCGCGACGTTCGACCCGGCGTACGGCGGCACGCGGTCGGTCGAGGGCGTCGTCACGGCGACGGCCGACGACCTCAACGGCTTCTACGTGCAGGAGGAGGCGGGCGACGCCGACAGCGACCCCACGACGTCCGAGGGCATCTTCGTCTTCCTTGGCGCCGACCCGACCGTGGAGGTCGGCCAGCACGTCCGGGTGACCGGGACCGTCCGCGAGTTCACCGGCAGCGGCAGCTCGCAGACCCAGCTGGGTGGCACCGTCACCACGCTGGTCTGCGGCGTCGGCACCGCGATCGAGCCGACCGACGTCAGCTTCCCGCTCGAGGCGGTCAGCGACCTCGAGCGCTACGAGGGCATGCTGATCACCCTTGTCGACGAGCTCGTCATCAGCGAGGCGTTCAACTACGACCGCTTCGGTGAGGTCGTGCTCGCCGAGCCGCTCGACGGGCTCGACCGGCAGTACACGCCGACCGCGGTGGTGGACCCCGGTCCTGAGGCGCAGGCCCTCCTCGCGGAGTACGCGCTGCGGCGCATCACGGTCGACGACCTGAGCGGCCGGCAGAACCCGACGTCGATACCGCACCCCGGCAACGGGGAGCCGTTCAGCCAGGACAACCTGTTCCGGCTGGGCGACACGATCACCGGCATCACCGGAGTGGTCGACCACACCTTCGGCCGTTACCGCCTCCAGCCCACCGACTACGGCGTGTACACCGAGGCCAACCCCCGGCCGGCCGACGCGCCCGCAGTGGGTGGCCGCCTGCAGGTCGCCAGCTTCAACGTGCTCAACTACTTCCTGACGCTCGACGACGGCGACCCGCACTGCGGCCCGACGTTCACGCTCGACTGCCGTGGCGCCAACACGGCCCTCGAGTTCGAGCGGCAGCGCGCCAAGATCCTGGCCGCCCTGAGCGAGCTCGACGCGGACGTCGTCGGCCTGATGGAGATGGAGAACACCACCGGTGTCGACCCGGCGGCCGATCTGGTGGCCGGGCTCAACGAGCTGATGGGCCCGGGGACCTACGACTACCTCGACACCGGTGTCATCGGCACCGACGCGATCCGGCTCGGGATCCTGTACAAGCCCGCGGTCGTCCGCCCGGTCGGGGACTACGCCGTACTGGACTCGTCCGACGATCCCCGGTTCATCGACACGAAGAGCCGGCCGATGCTGACGCAGACGTTCGACGAGGTGGCCACCGGCGCGCGGTTCACGGTGTCGGTCAACCACCTGAAGTCCAAGGGCTCGAGCTGTGCCGACATCGGTGACCCGGACATGGGCGACGGCCAGGGCAACTGCAACGAGACGCGGACGCAGGCGGCGAAGGCCATCGTGGACTTCCTCGCCGGCGACCCGACGCAGAGCGGCGACCCTGACCACCTGATCATCGGTGACCTGAACGCGTACGACCACGAGGACCCGATCAGGGCGCTGGTCGAAGGGGGCTACACCGACCTGATCAGGCTGTTCGGCGGCGAGTTCGCCTACGGCTACGTCTTCGACGGCATGGTCGGCTACCTCGACCACGCGCTGGCCAGCGAGTCGCTGGTGCCGCAGGTGACCGGCGCGGCGGAGTGGCACATCAACGCCGACGAGCCGGACATCCTCGACTACAACCTGGACTTCGGCCGGCCGGCGAGGTTCTACGCGCCGGACCCCTACCGGTCGTCGGACCACGACGCGGTGCTCGTCGGGCTCAACCTGTCCGCGATCACGCCGGAGCAGTGCTACGCCGCGGGCGCACAGACGGTCGAGTCCTACTCGCCCGGTCGCCGCAGGAACGGCACGGCCGTGCCGACGGGCCACCGTGACGCCAGCCAGGCGCTCGGGATGTCCGACCCGGACTCCGACGACGCCTACTGGGTCACGCTCGGTCTCGGCGGTGAGATCGTGCTGGAGTTCGAGAGCGCCGTGCAGAACAACAACGGGACGGCGGCGGACTTGCGCATCGTCGACTTCCTCGACGGCGCGAAGAACGCCGGTGACGCGGCCACCGTGTTCGCGTCGTACGACGGCGTGACGTGGGTCGAGCTGGGCCGGGTCACAGGCACCGGCGAGGTCGACCTCGGCAGCCTGTCGTCGGCGCGGTTCGTCAAGGTCGTCGACGACAGCACCGGTGGGCGTATCCCGGCGATGGACGGCTACGACCTGGACGCCGTGGAGGTGCTCACCGGCTGCGTCTGACAGCGGCCCCGGGCGGCACGCGCGGGCCAACGGAGTCGTGCCCGGCCTCCCCGATGAGGGAGACTCTCCGGTCATGACCGACCGACCGCGCGTGCTGTCCGGGATCCAGCCGACAGCCGACTCGTTCCACTTCGGCAACTACCTGGGCGCCGTGCGCCACTGGGTGACGCTGCAGGACACCCACGACGCGCTCTACTGCGTGGTCGACCTGCACGCGATCACGTCCGGCCACGACCCGGAGGTGCTGCGCCGGCGCACGAGGACCGCGGCGGCGCAGCTGCTCGCGGTCGGTCTTGACCCCGACCGGTGCACGCTCTTCGCCCAGAGCCACATCCCGGAGCACGCGGAGCTGTGCTGGGTGCTCAGCTGCCTGACCGGTTTCGGCGAGGCCAGCCGGATGACGCAGTTCAAGGACAAGTCGGCGAAGGGCGGCGCCGAGCGCTCGAGCGTCGGTCTGTTCACCTACCCGATCCTGCAGGCGGCCGACATCCTCCTCTA
>DASQMY010000348.1:0-4308 GCA_035645255.1 Mycobacteriales bacterium | reverse complement strand
GTGCTCGTCGTGCGGTCGCCGGGCACCCCCGCGGTGGTAGGCGACGGCGACCTCGACGTCATCTGCGGTCGCTGCGCACAAGTCGTCGGTCGCGGGATCGCGTGCCCGGCCGACATCCGCGGCGTCGTCTTCCAGTGCGGGCGGTGCGGCAACTACAGCGAGCTGCCCACAAGCTGACGCGGCCCCTGCCCCGGCCGCGTCAGACCGACGGTCCGTCCAGGCCCGGCACGCCGGTCTGGCCGGTGGCCTTGCGCATGCGGGTCCACTCGCGCATCCGCTGCGGGTAGCCGACGATCTGCACGTCGTACATCGGTATGTTGGCCTTCTTCGCGAAGTCCGCCGCCGCGCGCTCGTCCTCGATCCGGCGCCGCGTCCACTCGCCGTCGTGTGCCACGAGCGCGACGGTGGTGGACGTCACAGCCGTCCGGGGCTCCACGTAGCCCTCGACGCCGCGGCGCGTCCGGGCGAACTCCTCCAGGTGGCGGAGGTCCTCGGAATCGGCCCCGCGCAGCGTGCCGGGGCGGTTACGCCGGAACAGGGCCACAGCTCTCCTCGTGCCTCGCCGACCACCTCGGCCGGTCTGGACGGGTCAACGATCGCAGAGTGTGACGCGTTCCGCAGCCAGTCGGCCGGGTCCGCGTGGAAGTCGGCATCGCCAGACGTATACGGTTGAGTGCGCATCCGTGACATCGGGCGGCAACCGCAGCACAGCACCGACATCCGCAGGGAGCACCGACGTGACCAGCAACGAACCCGCCGTAGACGTCGTCGTCCTCGGGGGTGGCAGCGGCGGCTACGCCTGCGCGTTGCGCGCCGCGGAGCTCGGCATGTCGGTGGCGCTCGTCGAGCGGTCGAAGCTCGGCGGCACCTGTCTGCACTGGGGCTGCATCCCGACCAAGGCGCTGCTGCACTCGGCCGAGATCGTCGACCAGACGAAGGAGTCGGAGCGCTTCGGGATCCGTACGACGCTCGACGGGATCGACCTGCCCGCCGTGCACGCCTACAAGGACGGCGTCGTCGCCCGGATGTTCAAGGGCCTGACCGGGCTGATCAAGAGCCGCAAGATCGAGGTCGTCGAAGGCAGCGGGCGCCTCGCGTCGCCGACCAGCGTGGCGGTGACGCTCGCCGACGGCAGCGAGCGGGTCATCGAGGCCGGTCACGTCGTCCTGGCGACCGGATCGGTGCCCAAGTCCCTCCCCGGCCTCGAGCTGGACGGCCAACGGGTCATCACCAGCAACGAGGCGCTCGTGCTGGACCGCATCCCCGCCTCGGTCGCGATCCTCGGCGCGGGCGCGATCGGCTGCGAGTTCGCGAGCGTGTGGCGCAGCTTCGGCGCCGAGGTCACCATCATCGAGGCGCTCCCGCACCTGGTCCCCCTCGAGGAGGAGTCCAGCTCCAAGCGGCTGGAGCGCGCCTTCCGCAAGCGCGGCATCGCGTTCGAGCTCGGCGCGCGGTTCGAGAGCGTCAAGGCCACCGACTCCGGGGTCACCATCACGCTCCAGGGCGGCAAGACGATCGAGGCGGAGCTGCTGCTCGTCGCCGTCGGCCGCGGGCCGGTCAGCCAGGGCCTGGGCTACGAGGAGGCCGGCGTCAAGGTCGACCGCGGCTACGTCATGGTCGACCCGTACTGCCAGACCGGCGTGCCGACGATCAGCGCGGTCGGCGACCTCATCCCGACCCTGCAGCTCGCGCACGTCGGCTTCGCGGAGGGGATCCTCGTCGCCGAGCGGCTCGCCGGGCTCAACCCGGCGCCGATCGACTACGACGGCGTGCCGCGGATCACCTACTGCGAGCCCGAGGTGGCGAGCGTGGGCATCACCAGCGCGGTGGCTGCCGAGCGCGGCCACGACGTCGTGACGCTCACCTACGACCTCGCCGGCAACGGCCGGGCGCAGATCCTCGGTACGGCGGGCGCCGTCACGGTGGTCGCGCAGAAGGACGGGCCGGTCCTCGGCGTCCACATGGTCGGCTCCCGCGTCGGCGAGCTGATCGCCGAGGCGCAGCTGATCACCAACTGGGAGGCGCTGCCCAGCGAGGTCGCCCAGCTGATCCACCCGCACCCCACGATGTCCGAGGCCGTGGGCGAGGCGCACCTGGCGCTCGCCGGCAAGCCGCTGCACGTGCACTCCTGACCACGCACGACCCGTCCACATCACGAAGGAAGGCCCCCATGCCGGTCTCGGTGACGATGCCCCGCCTAGGCGAGAGCGTGACTGAAGGAACCGTCACCCGCTGGCTGAAGAAGGAGGGCGACCAGGTCACGGCCGACGAGCCGCTGCTCGAGGTCTCCACCGACAAGGTGGACACCGAGATTCCGGCACCGGCGTCCGGCGTGCTCCAGTCGATCAAGGTCGGCGAGGACGAGACGGTCGAGGTCGGCGCTGAGCTGGCAGTGATCGGTGACGGCGCCGCGGGCGGCGACGCGGGTGGTGCCGAGTCGGCGCAGCCGGCCGGTGGGCAGACCGACGACGGCGAGGCGCAGACCGGCGAGGCGCAGACCGGCGAGGCGCCGACCGGTGAGGCGCAGACCGGGCAGATCCAAGGCGGGCAGGACGGTCAGGCACACGACAGCCCGGCGCCGGACGGTCAGGCGCAGACCACCCAGCCGGCCGACGGTCGCGCGCAGGCGCCCGAACAGGAAGAGGCCGTACACGCCGTGGCCGCGGACGCCGCTGCCAGCGGGGTCGGTACGCGGGACGAGCCGCCGGGGCAGGCCGCACCCGCCACGCAGACTGAGCCATCCGCCCAGCAGGCGGCGCCGGCGCAGCAGCAGGGGGCTGCAGCCGAGCAGCCGCAGCAGTCGCAGCAGGCGGCGGACGACGACGACGTGGCACCTGACGGCGCGGGTCCGGCGTACGTCACTCCGCTGGTGCGCCGGCTCGCCGCCGAGCACGGCGTCGAGCTCGCGTCGGTGCGCGGGACGGGTCTCGGCGGTCGCATCCGCAAGCAAGACGTGATCGACGCGGCGGGTTCGGGGGCCGGCGCCGCGCAGCAGCAGGCACCGGCGGCAGCGGCCGCCCAGCCGGCGATCACGGCCTCCGCTCCCCCGCCGCAGCGCGTCCAGGCGGCACCGGTGGGCGCCGAGTCGCCCGCGCCGTCGGCACCGGCGAGGCAGCCGAGCGCGGCGGGAGCGACCGCAGCCGCCGCCACCACCCAGCTCCGCGGCAAGACCGAGAAGCTCTCCCGGCTCCGTGCCGTCATCGCCCAGCGGATGGTCGAGTCCCTGCAGGTGAGCGCGCAGCTCACCACCGTGGTCGAGGTCGACGTGACCAAGATCGCCCGGCTGCGCGACCAGGCGAAGGCGGCGTTCGAGGGACGCGAGGGCGTCAAGCTGTCGTTCCTGCCGTTCTTCGCAATGGCCGCGGTGGAGGCGCTGAAGAGCCACCCGGTGGTCAACTCCAGCATCGACATGCAGGCCGGCACGGTGACCTACCACGAGGGCGTGCACCTGGGCATCGCGGTCGACACCGACCGCGGGCTGCTGGTCCCGGTGATCCAGGACGCGCACGACCTCAACCTGGCCGGCATCTCGCGCAAGGTCGCCGACCTCGCCGACCGCACGCGGAGCAACAAGGTCAGCCCGGACGAGCTGGGCGGCGGGACGTTCACGCTGACCAACACCGGCAGCCGAGGGGCGCTCTTCGACACGCCGATCCTGAACCAGCCGCAGGTCGCGATCCTCGGCACCGGCGCGGTCGTGAAGCGGCCGGTCGTCGTGAGTGATCCGGCCATGGGCGAGGTCGTCGCGGTGCGGTCGATGGTCTACCTGGCGCTGACCTATGACCACCGGATCGTCGACGGCGCCGACGCCGCGCGGTTCCTGGTGGCGGTCAAGGACCGGCTCGAGGAAGGCCGGTTCGAGGACTCGCTGGGCCTCGCGTAGCGCTGCTCAGGCGTCGATCGGCTCGACCGGCTGGGCCCCCATCGCGCGGGTCGGCTGGCGTGACTTCATGAGGTACATGTTGTGGTCGGCTGCGCCGAGCACCGACGCCGGGTCCTGACCGGTCTCCAGTACGGCGACACCGATCGACATGCCGACGGTCACCACGACCGGCCCGGGCAGCATCATCGGCTGACCCATGGCGCGCATCAGCCGCCGGGCGAGCGCGTCGAAGTCGGAGTTGGGGTCCGGCGGGACGACGATGACGAACTCGTCGCCGCCAAGGCGCGCGACGAAGTCCTCACCGCGAACGGTCCGCTTCAGCCGGCGGGAGACCTGCACCAGCACGGCGTCGCCGCTGGCGTGGCCGAACGTGTCGTTGACGGCCTTGAACCCGTTGAGGTCGCAGAACACGACCGACGCCCCGC
>DASQMY010000347.1:0-2493 GCA_035645255.1 Mycobacteriales bacterium | reverse complement strand
CACGGCCTGCTGTTCCTGGCGTACGCCGCGCTGGTCCTCGCCGTACGCAAGGGCCAGGGCTGGTCGTGGGGCTTCACCGCGCTGGCGATCATCGGTGGTCCGATCGCGGCGCTCTTCGTGCCCGAACGGCTGCGTGACCCGGCACCCGCCGCGACACTCGAGGAGATCAACGCATGATGCTCGGCGGCCCATCCGACTTCACGATCCCCGGCAGCACCGCGTCGAGCGCGCCGACCGCTCCGCACGTGATCGACGTCACCGAGGCGACCTTCCGGGACGAGGTGATCGAGCGGTCCATGCAGGTGCCGGTGGTGCTCGACTTCTGGGCGGCGTGGTGCGGGCCGTGCCGCCAGCTCAGCCCGGTGCTCGAGAAGCTCGCCGGCGAAGGCGACGGCGCGTGGGTGCTCGCGAAGATCGACGTCGACGCCAACCCGCGCCTGGCGCAGGCTGCGCAGGTGCAGGGCATCCCGGCGGTCAAGGCGGTCATCGGCGGCCAGGTCGTCGGCGAGTTCACCGGGGCGCTCCCCGAGGGGCAGGTCCGCGACTGGGTGGCCCAGCTGCTCGCGATGGCGGCGGAGGCCGGCGTCGCCGGCCCGGGACCCGACGGGCCGGGACCCGACGGGCCGGACGCTGACGACGGACCGCCGGCCGAGCCGGTGCCGGAGGGTCTGCTGGTCGCCGAGGACGCCCTCCGCCGCGGAGACATCCCGGCCGCGGCGGCGGCGTACCAGGCGTTCCTCGCCGACAACCCGGCCGACCCCACCGCCAAGCGCGGCCTCGCCCTGGTCCAGCTGCTGCAGCGCGCCGAGGGCTACGACGACGCCGGGCTCGCCGCGGCGCCGCCGGAGAGCGTCGAGGTGCAGACCGCGCTCGCCGACATCGAGCTGCTCGACGGCCGGGTCGACGAGGCGTTCGCCCGCCTGATCGAGCTGGTACGGCGCACCGCCGGCGACGAGCGCGACGCCGTCCGGGCGCACCTGGTCAGCCTGTTCGACGTCCTCCCGCCGGAGGACCCGCGGCTCGCCGACGCGCGCCGCAAGCTGGCCAACGCACTCTTCTAGTACGCCGCCACCAGCTGCGGCGTCGCCACGGTCGTCTCGCTGCGGTCGTGCGACCTCGCGTGCACGGCCCAGGCCAGCCAGCCGGCCGATCCCGCGAGCGCGAGGGTGCTCACAACGGCGAGCGGTGTCACGGTCCTTCCCGCCAGCGCGATGCTCGGCAGCCCGGCGACGAAGAGCAGCACTGCCACGCGTGGCAGCACGCCGGTCCACAGGACGTAGCCGAGGAGCGACATGATTGCGGCGAGCGAGAGGACCAGCCCGCCGCCCGTCATGGCCAGCCCTACCGAGTGCACGGCGTTCTCACCCCAGGAGTCGAGCACCGCGCCGCACGTCTCGACCATCATCCCGACCCCGGTGAGCCCGATCGCGGCCGGGAAGCCGCGGCCGATCGCGCGTGCTGTCCGCGTGCCATGCGAGGCGACTACACGGCCCGCGCCGACCGCGAGAGCGGCGAGCAGGATGAGCAGTAGACCCGGCATGAAGTGCAGCTGCGGATGTGACACTCGCTCGCCGTACGCGCTGGCGTAGTCGGACAGCGGCCACCACAGGTGACCGATCCAGTAGCCGGCCGCGGCCACCCCAGCGGCGGCGGACACTCGGGAAACCTTGCTCATGACCTGCTCCTCTGCGAGATGTGTTGTTGCTCCGTCTGTCGCAGCGCAGGTGCTGGCCGGTTCGCCGGCGGACCTCGACCCAGGGAGACACCGTGTCCTCGACGGTCCTGTTCCCGGTCGCCGAGGGCGGCGCCGACCGGTCCACTGACCGGAACTTGTGTGAACTTCCGTACACGGCACACGGTCAGCGAGACCGCAGCTCCGTACGCACTCTCACACAAGCGGGGTCGGCGACCCACCCGGGCGCGGTACGCCGGTCAGCCGCCGGTGGCGCGCGGGGTCAGCCGTCGTAGCGGAGCCAGAGCACGGACAGGTCGGGCAGCGTCAGCGCCGCGGAAGCCGGGCGGCCGTGCCACGGCGCGTCGATCGCCTCGACCGACCCGTAGTTGCCGCGACCGGCGCCGCCGTACAGCTCGGCGTCCGTGTTGAGCAGCTCGCGCCAGCGGCCGGCGCGCGGCAGGCCGACCCGGTAGCCGTCGTGCGCGACGCCGGACAGGTTGGTGATGCAGGCGAGGACCGAGCCGTCCGTGCCGATCCGCAGGAACGAGAACACGTTGCTCGCCGCGTCGTTGGCGTCGATCCACTGGAAGCCCTCGGGGTTGCTGTCCTGCGTGTAGAGCGCCGGGGTCGAGCGGTAGACCGCGTTGAGGTCCCTGACCAGGGTGTGCATCCCGCGGTGCTCGGGCAGGTCGAGCAGCCACCAGTCCAGCGAGCGGCTCTCGGACCACTCGGCGTCCTGCGCGAACTCCTGGCCCATGAACAGCAGCTGCTTGCCCGGGTGCGCCCACATGAAGGCGAGATACGCGCGGAGGTTCGCG
>DASQMY010000346.1:0-4754 GCA_035645255.1 Mycobacteriales bacterium | reverse complement strand
ACGGTGCCATCCGGGTCCGACAGTTCCGGGCAGGCGCGCCGACCCGCGCGTGGGACGATCGCTGCGATGACTGACGACCTGACCAAGGCCGACGCGTCCAAGCTGATCGACGAGCTGCAGGAGCAGACGGGACGCGGCCAGGGCTCCTGACTGCACCGGCAGTCACGGCGCTGCGGCTGCCTCGGCCGCCCGTGACCCCGGGGCGCGGCCCGACGGTCACCGTGGGACCATGGGCTCCGTGACCACCTCGCAGATCGACCCGCCTGGCACCGTCCATGACTCGTCATTCCTGCGCGTGTGTCGGGGGGAGCAGCCCGCGCACACGCCCGTGTGGTTCATGCGCCAGGCCGGCCGGGCGCTCCCGGAGTACCGCGCTCTGCGCGTCGGCCGGACCATGCTCGACACGTGCATGACGCCGGACCTGGTCACCGAGATCACCCTGCAGCCGGTCCGCCGCCTCGGTGTCGACGCCGCGATCTTCTTCAGCGACATCGTCGTGCCGCTCAAGGCGGTGGGCATCGACCTGGAGATCCAACCCGGGATCGGGCCGGTGGTCGCCAAGCCCATGGCGAGCGAGGCCGATCTTTCGGCGCTGCGCCCGCTCGAGCCGGAGACCGACCTGCCCTACATCGCGGAGTCGGTCAAGCAGCTGGTCGCCGAGCTCGACGTGCCACTGATCGGCTTTGCCGGCGCGCCGTTCACGCTGGCCAGCTACCTCGTCGAGGGCGGCCCGTCCAAGACCCACGCCAAGACGAAGGCATTGATGTACGGCGAGCCTGCGGTGTGGGCGCGGCTGCTCGACCAGCTGGCCGACATCACCCTGAGCTTCCTGCGCACGCAGATCACCGCCGGCGCGTCCGCCATACAGCTGTTCGACTCGTGGGTGGGCGCGCTGTCTGCCGACGACTACCGCCGCTACGTCATGCCCGCGTCGAGCAAGGTCTTCGCCGGCCTGACCGACCTCGGCGTGCCGCGGATCCACTTCGGCGTGGGCACCGGCGAGCTGCTCCCGCTGCTGGCTGAGGCGGGCGCCGACGTGGTCGGTGTCGACTGGCGCGTCCCGCTCGACGAGGCGGCGAGCCGGCTGCCCGGCCGGACGCTGCAGGGCAACCTCGACCCGGCCGTGCTCCTCGCGCCGCCGGCCGTCGTCGACGAGCGGACCCGGCTCGTCCTCGACCAGGCGCGCGTGCTGCCCGGCCACATCTTCAACCTCGGTCACGGCGTGCTGCCGGAGACCGACCCCGACACGCTCAAGCGCGTCGTTGACCTGGTGCACGCGAGCACGTCGTGACCGTCGGCGTGCTCGCCATGGCCTACGGCACGCCGGCGTCGCCGGCCGACGTCGAGAGCTACTACACGCACATCCGGCGCGGCCGGCCGCCGACGCCGGAGCAGCTCGCCGACCTGCAGCGGCGCTACGACGCGATCGGCGGGATCTCGCCGCTGCTGGAGATCACCCGCGCGCAGTGCGGGCGGCTGCAGGACGCGCTCGGCGACGGCTTCGCCGTGCAGCTGGGTCAGAAGCACGCCGCGCCGTTCATCGAGGACGGCGTCGAGTCGCTCGCCGTCGCGGGCGTCACCTCGATCGTCGGCCTGGTGCTCGCGCCGCACTACTCGGCGTTCAGCGTCGGCCAGTACGCCGACCGCCTCGCCAAGGCCGCGGCCGGGCACGGGCTCCCGTCGACGACGGTCGAGTCCTGGCACACCCTGCCCGCCTATCTCGCGTTCCTCGCCGACGCCGTACACGATGCGCTGGCCGAGGTGCCGGACGGCGCCGAGGTCGTCTTCACCGCCCACTCGCTGCCGCAGCGGATCACCGAGACCGGCGACCCCTACCCGGCGCAGGTCCGCGAGACGGCGGCGGAGGTCGCCGAACGCCGCAAGCTCACCCGCTGGTCGACCGGGTGGCAGAGCGCCGGCCGCACGCCGGAGCCGTGGCTCGGCCCGGACATCCTCGATGTCGTCCGCGGCCGCTCGCGAGCCGGATCGCCGGGCCTCGTCGCCTGCCCGTGCGGCTTCATGGCCGACCACCTCGAGGTGCTGTTCGACCTCGACATCGAGGCGCGCGGCGTCGCGGCCGAGGTCGGACTCCCGTTCGCGCGCACCAGGTCGCTGAACGACGACCCGGCCGTCTTCGCCGCCCTGGCCGACGTCGTACGCCGCGAGTCCGCTGGTCGTCGAGGTTGAGCTGATGGCGCAGAAGAAGCGGAGAGCAGGCGGCCGGCCGCCGGGGCAACGACCCGCGGGGAAGGTAGGCAGCGGACCGGGCACGACCCGGCCAAAGCCCGACCGCGGTCCTTCCCAGGCGCAGCTCATGCGCGAGGCGGCCGAGCGGAAGCGCCGCCGAGCCGCGGTGAAGCGCCAGCTGACGATCGGCGGCGCGGTGCTCGCGCTCGCCGCGGTCGTCGCCGGGCTCGTCTGGTTCAGCGGGGCGAGGGCCCGGCGCCTCGACGCGAAGCTGACCGGCGGCAGCTGCGACGTCGACACCCGGACGGACCCCATCCAGGGCGTCGGCCATGTCGACGACCCGACCTACGCGGTCAACCCGCCGTCGGGCGGCAACCACCTCAGCAGTGCCGCCGCGGCCGGCGTCTACCCGGCCGGGCAGGTCCCGGAGGGCCGGGTCGTGCACTCGATGGAGCACGGCTACGTCGTCCTGTGGCACACGCCCGAGCTGCCGGCTGCCGAGCGTGACCGACTGGCCCAGGTGCAGCGGGACCACGCCAGGGACGTCCTGATGGTCGAACGTCCCGGGATGCCCGTGCCGGTCGCGGCGACCGCGTGGGGACACCGGCTGCTGTGCCAGACCGTCGAGGCGGACGCGCTCGACGCGTTCATCGACGCCTACGTCAACGAGGGTCCGGAGAAGATCGAGCACCCACCGGTGTAGCGGCGTCAGCCGAGGGCGGCGGACCGGCCGCCGCCGGCGGGCGACGGCTGCCCCGATCGCGATCCGCCGGCTCGCTCCGGTGACGAGCGCGACCCGGCCACTGAGCGGGCCCTCCGCGGTCACCGCCTCGTTCCCCGCGCCTGTGGCCGGCGACCCCCGGGTCAGCTCGGCGGTGCGCCCGCGCCGGTGCCGGCCGTGGCGTAGGGGCTGGGCGCCGGCGCGGCGAGCGGGCGCGCCAGCCGGCGCCTGCGGTAGGCGAGCCAGACCGCCAGCGCGACCGTGGTCAACACGAGGAACGGGAGCAGCGCGCCCAGGACCGTGAGCGCGACGACGGTCGCACCGGTGAACGCCGACCAGCCCGCCGCCAGCCCGTCGAGGAAGCCGCTCGCCTCGTCGTCCTTCGCTTCCGCGACGACCTTGGAGCGGACCGACAGCGAGAGGGTGACGGTCGAGCGGCCGGCGCGGTCCTCGAGTGCGGTGAGCTGCGCGGTCATCGACTGGATCTCCGCATCACGCGCCTGGTACTCGCGTTCCAGCGTCACGATGTCGCTGATCGCGGTCGCCTTGCCGATCAGCTGGCGGATCTTCGCCGCGCTGTCCTTCGCCGCGCCGATCCGGCCACGCAGGTCGGCGACCTCACCGGTCACGTCCTGTGTCTCGGTCGTCGAGTCGAGCACCGTGCCGAGCGTGCCGAGCGAGGTGACCAGGGAGTCGAAGTCGGACGGCGGCACGCGGAAGACGATCGTCGCGGTGCGGGCGTCCTCCGTGCCCGACCGCTGCTCGCTGGACACGTCGCCGCCGGCACCCTTCGCGAATGCCACGGCCTTGTCGCGGGCGGCGTCGACGTCGGTTGCAGCGACGGACACCCGGGCGTTCTTGATGATCTGGTCGCCGGCCGGCTGCACGCGGCCGGAGATCACCGTGCCGCCGGTCTTCGGCCCGCCCTCCTTGGCCTCGTCCTCGTCCTGCGGGCTGAGGTTGCTCCCCGGATCGGCGGGCGAGGCGGCAGCCGGTGGCCCGTCCGGAGCGGACGTGACCGCCGCGGCGCCTGAGTCCATCGACGCTTTGTCGTCGTCGGCACTGCAGCCGGAGAGCAGCAGCAGCGCGGTGAGCGGGAGGGCGAGAGCGGCGCGGCGCATGGGGTCTCCTCGGTGGCGAGCAAGTCACGGGTGGGACGCTGCGTGCAGCGTCCCGGTTCCACCTGGCTCGCGGGTCGCGTCGCGGACAAGAGAAGATCACGTCTTGTGACGAGCATCCCGGCGCACGTGGTGGTGATCGGCGGCGGCATCGCCGGCCTCGCCGCAGCGAACGCGGTACGCCGGGACGCCCCGCCCGGCACGCGCGTGAGCCTGGTCGAGGCGAGCGGTCAGCTCGGCGGCAAGCTGCGCACCGAGGAGTTCGCCGGGCGACCCGTCGACACCGGCGCCGACGCGTTCCTCGCCCGCGTGCCCGCCGGCGTACGCCTCGCGCAGGAGCTCGGTCTGGCCGCGGAGTTGGTCAGCCCGGCGACCGGGTCGGCCTACGTGCTGGCCGGCGGCCGGCTGCGGCCGATTCCCAAGGGCACGGTGCTCGGTGTGCCCGACCGGCTCGGCCCGCTCGCCAGGTCGCGGCTGCTGACGCCGGCGGCGCTCGCGCGGGCTGCGGTCGAGCCGCTGCTCCCCGGCCGGCCGCTGACCGGCGACGTCTCGGTGGCGGAGCTCGTCGGTCGGCGCTACGGCCGGCAGGTCGTCGACCGGCTCGTGGACCCGCTGCTCGGCGGCGTCTACGCCGGGTCGGCCGCGGGCCTCAGTGTCTCGGCGACCGCGCCACAGGTCGCCGCCGCGGCCAGGTCAGGCCGCAGCATCAGCCGCGCCCTGCGCGCGGC
>DASQMY010000345.1:0-2000 GCA_035645255.1 Mycobacteriales bacterium | reverse complement strand
TCTGCCACCTCCGCCGGCGCGGTCTCTGTCGCAGCGGCAGCGTCGCCGCCGCGACCGCGGCGCGAGCGACCGCCGCGCGCGCGCCGGCCACGGCCGTTGCCCTCGTCATCGGCCGCTCCCGTGACCGAGGCTGCGCCGTCGACCGAGGTCGGGTCGGCGGCAGTGGCGTCGGGAGCGGCGCCGTCAGGGGCAGCCGGAACCTCGCCGGGACCGTCGAGCGCACCACCGTCGACGCCAGGACCGTCCGGTACGCCGACCGCGGCGGCCGGCGCGGGACCGGCGCCGTTGCCGGTCGCCGCAGCCGGCACCAGCGCGGGCGGGCGCGGGATCGGCTTCGGGATCGGCCGCGGCTTCGCCGCGTCGGAGCGGCGCGAGCCACCCGCCGTACCGCCGAGCATGTCGGTGTGCACCTTGATGCCGCGGCCGTTGCAGTGCTCACACGTCTCGGAGAACGCCTCGATCAGACCCTGGCTGATCCGCTTGCGGGTCATCTGGACGAGACCGAGCGAGGTGACCTCGGCGACCTGGTGCTTCGTGCGGTCCCGGCCGAGGCACTCCTTGAGTCGCCGCATGACCAGCTCGCGGTTGCTCTCGAGGACCATGTCGATGAAGTCGACGACGATGATGCCGCCGATGTCGCGAAGCCGCAGCTGGCGGACGATCTCCTCGGCCGCCTCGAGGTTGTTCTTGGTGACGGTCTCCTCGAGGTTGCCGCCCTTGCCGGTGAACTTGCCGGTGTTGACGTCGACGACGGTCATCGCCTCGGTGCGGTCGATCACGAGCGAGCCGCCGGACGGCAGCCAGACCTTGCGGTCCATCGCCTTGAGCAGCTGCTCGTTGACCCGGTGGTGGTCGAACAGCGGGGTCGGCTCGACCCACTTCTGCAGCCGCGGCATGAGGTCGGGTGCGAGGTACTCGAGGTAGTCGTGGATCGTGTCGTAGTCACCGGCGCCGCTCACGACCAGCTGCGCGAAGTCCTCGTTGAAGTTGTCACGGATGACGCGGATGACGAGGTCGGGCTCGCCGTGCAGCAGCGCCGGTGCCTTGCCCTTCTTGGCGGCCTTCTCGATCGACTCCCACTGCGCCTTGAGGCGGTCGAGGTCGGCGGTCAGGTCCTCCTCGCTGGCCCCCTCGGCCGCGGTGCGGACGATGATGCCGGCGCCGTCGGGCTTGAGCGTCTTGAGGATGCCCTTGAGCCGGGTCCGCTCGGTGTCCGGCAGCTTGCGGCTGATGCCGGTCATCGAGCCTTCGGGCACGTAGACCATGTAGCGGCCGGGCAGGCTGACCTGGCTGGTGAGCCGCGCGCCCTTCTGGCCGATCGGGTCCTTGGTGACCTGCGCGACGATCTCCTGGCCGCTCTTGAGCGCCTGCTCGATCCGCGGCGCGCGACCCTCCAGCGCGCTGGTGTCGTAGTTGACCTCGCCGGCGTAGAGGACCGCGTTGCGGCCCTTGCCGATGTCGACGAACGCCGCCTCCATCGAGGGCAGGACGTTCTGCACCCGGCCGAGGTAGACGTTGCCGGCGTACGACGTCGCCTGCGCCTTCGTGACGTAGTGCTCGACCAGCACGCCGTCCTCCAGTACGGCGATCTGCGTGCGGTCGTCGTACTGCTGCACGAGCATGATGCGGTCGACCGACTCGCGGCGGGCGAGGAACTCCGACTCGGTGATGACCGGCGGACGGCGGCGGCTCTGCTCTCGTCCCTCGCGCCGGCGGATCTTCTTCGCCTCGAGCCGGGTGGAGCCGGACAGCCCCCGAACCTCGTTGCCACCGCCACCGCCGGTGGTCCGCGGCTCGCGGACGCGGGTGACGGTGCGCGGCGGGTCGTCGGGGGCGGGCTCGTCGCCGCCACCACCGCGGCGGCGCCGGCGGCGGCGGCGGGTGCCGCGTGCCTCTTCGGAGTCGTCGTCGGCGTCGTCGGCCGGAGCGCCGGCGGCTGCCGGCTCGGCGCTGTCGGCGGCGGTTGCGGCTGCGGGGTCGGCCGACGGGTCTGCTGCTTC
>DASQMY010000344.1:0-21895 GCA_035645255.1 Mycobacteriales bacterium | reverse complement strand
GGTCTCCAACACCGAGGAGTTCGCCGACTGGCTCGTCACCGTCCGCGGCGAGACCCGGGTGGTCATCGAGGAGACCCGGCCGGTGCCGCTGTTCCAGCACGTGCTGGCCGGCAACCGGCTCTACGACCTGTTCGCCGGCGGCGGGGTGGACCGGCTGGAGGTCAACCCGTCGCTGGTGCGGTTGTCCCGTGAGGAGAGCCGGTTCGCGCGCGACCACGACAAGCGGCCGGGCCGCGGCGGACGCCGCCCGCGCGGCGGCCCCGGGCTGCCGCGGCGGTCGGAGGTCATCGAGCGGCTGGACGCGGACGGGCTGCTGCCGGCGATCACGTTCATCTTCAGCCGGGCCGGCTGCGCGGCCGCCGTCAGCGAGTGCGTGCGCGCCGGGCTGCGGCTGAACACGCCCGACGAGCGGGAGCGGGTCCGCGAGTACGTCGAGCTGCGCTGCGCCGAGCTGCCCGACGAGGACCTGGCGATCCTCGGCTACTACGAGTGGCTGGACGGGCTGGAGCGGGGCATCGCCGCGCACCACGCCGGGCTGATCCCGACGTTCAAGGAGACGGTCGAGGAGCTGTTCGTCCGCGGCCTGGTCAAGGCGGTCTTCGCGACCGAGACGCTCGCCCTGGGGATCAACATGCCGGCCCGGTCGGTCGTCCTCGAGCGGCTGGTGAAGTGGAACGGCGAGGCGCACGTCGACGTGACGGCGGGGGAGTTCACCCAGCTGACCGGGCGGGCCGGGCGGCGCGGCATCGACGTCGAGGGGCACGCCGTCGTCGTGTGGACGACCGGGATGGACCCGGTCGCGCTCGCTGGACTGGCCTCGACGCGGACCTACCCGCTGCGCTCGTCGTTTCGGCCGTCGTACAACATGGCGGTCAACCTGGTCGGCTCGGTCGGGCGCGAGCGGGCTCGCGCGCTGCTGGAGTCGTCGTTCGCCCAGTTCCAGGCCGACCGCTCGGTGGTCGGGCTCGCCCGGCAGCTGCATCGGCACGAGGACGCGCTGACCGGCTACACCGAGGGGATGGCCTGCGACCTCGGCGACTTCGCCGACTACTTCGGGGTGCGGATCGCGATGCGCGAGCGGGAGAACAAGCTCTCCCGCGAGGGCGGGCAGCAGCGCAAGCTGGCCGCGGTGCAGTCCCTCGAGCGGCTGCGGCCCGGTGACGTGGTGCGGATCTCCGGCGGCAAGTACGCCGGACTCGCCGTCATCATCGACCCAGGGCTCTCGCCCACCGACGACCCGCGGCCGCAGGTGCTGACCGAGGACCGGCACGTCCGCCGGCTCTCGCTCGAGGCGTTCCCCGGGCCGGTGGAGTCGCTGGAGCGGGTCCGCATCCCGCGCAACTTCAACTCTCGCAACCCGCAGTCGCGCCGTGACCTCGCGTCCAGCGTCCGCGCGCTCGGGCTCGAGCCCGGCGGGGCGCGGCAGCGGCGCGACCGCAGCGGCGCCGCCGACGACCCGATGCTGGGTGAGCTGCGCGATCGGATGCGGACGCATCCCTGCCACCAGTGCCCCGACCGCGAGGAGCACGCCCGGTGGGCGGAGCGCGCCGAGCGGCTGCGCCGCGAGACGGAGAGCCTGCGCAGCCGGGTGCGGGGCAAGACCAACTCGATCGCGCGGACGTTCGACCGCGTCTGCCGGCTGCTGACCGACCTGGGCTACCTCGCCGACGAGACCGTCACCCCCGCCGGCAAGGACCTGGCCCGCGTCTACAACGAGTCGGACCTGCTCGTCGCCGAGTGCGTGCGCCGGGGTATCTGGGACGGGCTGACGCCCCAGGAGCTCGCGGCGTGCGTGTCGACGCTGGTCTTCGAGTCGCGCGGGCCAGGCGACGTGTCGGTGAAGCTCCCGGGCGGCAAGGTCCGCGAGACGCTCGGCGAGATGGCGCACGTCCACAACGAGCTGGCCGACGCGGAGGCGCGGCACCGGCTCGACTTCCTACGCGCGCCCGACCTCGGCTTCACGTGGGCGGCGTACCGGTGGGCCGGCAAGGCACGGCTCGAGGACGTGCTCACCGAGAGCGACCTGCCCGCCGGTGACTTCGTGCGCTGGGTGAAGCAGGTGCTGGACCTGCTGAGCCAGATCCGCGACGTCGCCCCGCCGGAGAGCCCGCTGGCCGCCACGTCGGGCTCCGCGATCGACGCGATGCGCCGCGGCGTCGTCGCCTACTCCAGCGTCGTGTAGACGCCCCTCCCGCCCCTTCCCGCCCTTCCCGCCCTTCCCGCCCCAAGTTGATCATGTCGGCACGATTGCTTGATCAACTCGTGCTCAGACGATCAAGGAATCGTGCCAGGTTGATCAACTTCACCCCTTCAGCCGTGGTGGAGTCGGCGGGACTGGGACACTGAGGGGCCTCGCCTGGTCGCAGATGTCCTGCCAGATGTCCGCGACCAGGCGCCGCTCGTCCGCCATCCGCAGCTCCGTCACGCGAAACGTGTGCCAGCCGAGCCGCCGGAGCAGCTGGTCGCGCAGCAGGTCGTCATGCTTCTGCGCGTCTGTGAGGTGCAGGTCGCCGTCGTACTCGAAGGCCATCCGGTACGCCGGCAAGGCGCAGTCGAGGTAGGGCCGGCCGCGCGGCAGCTCAGGCACCAGCTGGCGCTTCGGGATCGGCAGCCTCCAGCTCTCCATCAGCTCGTACAGCCGCATCTCACCGGCCGAGTGGCTGCCACCGGCGGTGAGCCGCGCCCTGGTGCAGCGGCGCTTGCGGAACGTCTCCACGACGAGCGCGCGCCGGTCGGCACGTCGTTCGATGAGCGCGTAAGCGTCGATCAGCGATCGCGCCAGCGTTGTGACGGGTACGCCGTGGCGCTCGGTGCGGTCGGCTGCGGCAAGGGCGTCGCGATGCAGCTCACTCCGTCGCGTCGTCGCCAGTTCTCCCGCGGCACCGTGACGTGCAGGTCCGTGCCCGGCGGAACCTTCAACCCCCACAGCCGCGCCGCCGAGAGGTGGCTGATGACGCCGTCCCTGACGCACAGGCAGCTTGCCCGGAGCAGTGCCGGGTACGGCGGCGGCTCGACCGAGCCGGCGTAGTGGGTGTCGGGCCAGACGGTGCGGTAGAACCCCTCGCGCCGGCGTACGGCGATGTCGGCGGGACTTAACGGCCGCTGTCCACAGGCGGCGGCGACCGGCACCCGGCCCGGCCCATGCCCCGGTCAGCCCGCCAGCCAGGATCGGCCCACTCGCGCCGCGGGAGGAGGTGGTGGGCCCGGGGCACGGGGGCGGGGCTGGCGCGAGCGGGGGCACGTGGCTAGGCCGCCGTGGCCTCGACGATGCGCAGCGGCCCGGGCGTCTCGACGACGGTGCTCAGCCGGAGTCCCGCGCTGTCCAGCAGCTTGGCGAACTGGCTTGCGGTGCGTTCGCGGCCGCCGGTGATGGCCAGCATGATGATGTCGAGGGTCTGGACGTGCGGGTCGGGCTGTCCGTCGGACGCGACCGCCTCGATGATCAAGACGCGCGCGCCCGGCGGGGCGGCTCGTCGCACGGCACCCAGGATGGCGACGGCTTCGGCGTCGGCCCAGTCGTGGATGACGTCCATGAGCAGATAGGCGTCCGCAGCGGGCAGCGGGTCGACGAAGAAGTCGCCGGCGTGGGTCGTGATCCGCGAGGCGGGCAGCGCGAACGCGTCGATCACGTGCGGCAGGTCGAACAGCACGCCGGCCGCGTCGGGTGCCGCGTCCAGCACCGCGCGCAGCAGATGCCCGCGCCCGCCGCCGACGTCGGCGATCGTGCCGAAACCGGAGAAGTCGTAGGCGCCGAGCACCGCGGCGGTGTCACCCGCAGCCTTCGCTGTCATCGCTGCGCCGAAGACCTCGGCCTCGCCGGGGTGGTCCTGCAGGTATGGCCAGAGGCCCTGCGGTGCCACCTGCTCGAGTGCTGGCGAGCCGGTGCGGATCGAGTGCTCGAGCGCGCCGAGACTGGTCCAGAACACCGGCAGGCCCATCATCCGGGCGAACGCGCGCATGGACATCGGGTGGTCACTGCGCAGCAGACGCGAGGCGGCTGTGTGCTCGTACGCCCCGCCGCTGTCACGGAAGATCCCGTGCGCGGCCAGCAGGCGCAGCGACCGGTCGAGGGCGTCGGGGTCTGCGGCGCATTTTCGAGCAAGCTCCTCGACGCTGACGGGCTCCTCCGCGATGAGGTCGGCGACCCCCACCTCGGCCATGACGTGCAGACACCGGGACACCAGTGCTGCGTTCGTCATCGTCCAGACGATCTCGTGCGGTTGCTGGTTCATGGCGGTCCCTCTCACCGAGCGCCGACGGACGTGGTGACGGTGGGGACAGCGGGCGCTGTTGCGGCGAGCCACTCGCGAAGTGTCCGGAGCCGCGGGTTGAGCGACCGGGTGAGTCCGATGTCGTAGTTCGCGCAGTAGTCGTCGTTCGTCTCGGTGGTGATCTGGAACATGTTGGCCACGGCGGCTGCGCCGGGGAACGGCGCGGCCCGGACGGCAGCGAGCGGCAGCTCGTCGCAGCGCACCTCCTCGCCGAGCGCCTCGGACACTGCGGTGGCCAGCTGCGCAGCCGTCAGCGCTTCAGCGGCCACTCCGACGGTCTTCCCGACGAGGTTCGCGCCGGCCTGGAGGATCCCGTACGCGCAGCGACCGATGTCCTCGGCGGCGATGCCCGGCAGCTTCGCGTCGGCCGCCGGCAGCGAGATCGCGAGTACGCCGTCGCCGCCGCGCTGGAGCTGCTGCGGTGCCCCCGGCATGAACAGGTTCTCCCAGAACATCGCGGGCAGCAGAAAGGTCGTGGCGACACCCTGGTCGGTGAAGAAGCGGTTGCCCTGAGCCTTGCCGTCCCAGTGCGGCACCCGGTAGCCGTCGGCCAGAGCGGGCAGTGGCCTGCCGTCCGGCGACACCCAGTGCCGGCTGTCGGGCGACGTGGACCAGATGGCGTGCCGCACGCCAGAGGCCTTGGCTGCCCGGGCCAGCTTCTCCGCCTGCTCGGTCTCCCGGCTGGCGGAGAAGTGCTCGAAGAAGTTCGTCATGCAGAACGCGCCGTACGCACCGTCGAATGCAGCCGCCAGGCTGTCCTCGTCGTCGAGATCGGCTGGTACGACGTCCGCCCCGCGGTCGCGCAGCGCTCGGGCGGCGTCCGACCCCGGGTCGCGGGTCAGTGCGCGGCAGCCGAACTTGCCCTGCGGGTCGTCGAGGATGGCTCGCGCCAGACCGCCACCCTGCGCGCCGGTCGCGCCCACCACCGCGATCAGCCTCTTGTCCACCATCGGTGTCCCTCTTCCTCGTCGGTTCGTCGGGTCGATGAACCTTCGAGGTCGCGGGCGGTCGTCCGCATCGGCCTAACTACTCCACCGGCATACTCATCTTGTGGCTGGTGACCCACACGGCGATCTGGCCGCGGTTGGGCAGGTCGAGCTTGTCGAGTATGTGCTGGACGTGGTTCTGGGCGGTGCGGTCCGAGAGCTGGAGCCGGCCCGCTATCTCGCGGTTGGTCAGCCCCTCGGCCACCAGTTCAGCGACCTCCCGCTCCCGCGGGGTGAGGCGGCTCGCTGAGCGGGCGTCCTCGAGTCGCTCGATCAGCCGGGAGGCCTTCGCTGCGACCGGCGGCATGCCCAGCACTCTTGCCTGCCGCAGCGACTCGCCGGCGAGAGCCTTGGCCCTGGTCCGGTCCCCCGGGCCGTCGCGGCGGGCCAGGACATCGGCGAGCTCGCACTGCACCTCGGCGTGGAAGCCGGCCGCTCCGGCGACGGCACACGCCTTCGCTGCGTGCTCGAGGTGGGCGATCGCGTCCGCGAACAGCCCCAGGTAGCCCGCCGCCACTCCGAGCCAGAGGTCCACCGGCCCGAGGTAGCCCACCGGACCGGCTCCGCTGACGACGTGCTCGCCGGCGTACGGCTGGAGCAGCTCGCGAAGCCTCGCCACGTCGTCGGCGGCGTCCAGTCCGACGGCGAGCACCACGCCGGTCGCGTAGCAGAACAGGGTGGAGTGCTGCGCCGGCCGCCACTCGGTGACCGGACCGCACGATCGGTAGAGAGCCGCCGCCTCCGGAACTCGACCGACCTCGAACAGCCAGAACGCCGGGGCGAGCGCCTGGATGACTGCTGCGGTCGGTCCGGTGAGATCGCCTACCGCGCTGTCCACGGCGTCGTGCGACGCCGCACCTTCGGCGAGGTAGCCGACGTGATGAGCCGTCATCGACAGCAGCGCGCTGCGCATCATCGGCGCGGAGGGGTGCCCGGTCGGAGCCAGCGTGGCAAAGGCCTCTTCGGCGAGCCGGCGGGCGTCGTCGAAACGGGCCTGCGCCTGCGCGAGCATGGCCTTGCCGCGGAGCACGTGCCACCGGGCCAGCGGGCCGCGCACCTGCTCGGCACTGCGGCCAGCTGCTTCCAGGTCGCGCGCCGCGCCGGCGAAGTCGCCGCGCTGGAAGGCTGCGTCGACGCGCCAGAGGTGCCCCCACATCCGCGCATTCGGGCTGCCGAGCTCGCTGCCGAGACCGATCATCCGGTCTGCCACGACCGACCGCTCGTCCAGCGCGTCGGGGCCGGCGCACGTGAGCTGCCGGGCGCGCAGTGCCGCCTCCAGTACGGCGGGATCGCCGAGCTGCTCCGCGAGTGCGAGCGCCGCCTCACTCGCCGGGCGAGCGGTCTCGACGTCATCCAGGTAGTCGCAGGCCTCGGCGAACCTGGCGAGCACGCGGGCCCGCCGCTCCAGTGAGCTCGTCCCGACGGCGCGGAGGGCGTCCTCGCACAGCTGCTGGATCCGCCCGTTCACCTCCGCAAGCCCGTACACCGGCTCGGTGACCAGAGCTGCCTCCGCCAGCAGGTCAGGACGACCGATCCTCGCCGCCAGCTCGGCTGCCTCACCACACGCCGCGAGACCACCGGGGATGTCGGAGGACAGATGCCGCGCGGCACCCAGTCCGAGGAGCAGGTGAACGCGACCCTCGTCCTCGTACTCGCTCCAGCAGCTGTCCAGCGCGCGGTGGAACAGCCGCGCGCCCTCCTCATAGGCGTGCTGGCGCATCGCCGCTTCGGCGGCCCGCCGGATCCAGCCGACAGCTCTCGACCGGTCGCCCTCCACCGCGGCCGCGGCCCAGTGCCGGGCCAGCTCGAACAGGTGCGGTTCGAGCCGGTCGGCGTGCAGCTCCTCGAGCGACTCCGCTGCCGTCCGGTGCAGGCGCGTCCGCTCGGACGTGCCCAGGCCGGCTTCGACGGCGTCCCGGACCAAGGTGTGGACGAACTGGTAGCCGCCCGACGACCCGGTCTCCACCAGTCCAGCAGCGACGGCCTCGTCCAGCGCCGCAAGGCACCGCGCCGCCGGCAGACCGGTCATCGAAGCGACGACCGCGAGCGAGAATCGCGGGCCGACGACGGACGCCGCGCGGAGGAGCCGCGCCGAGTCAGCAGACAACCGGTCGAGGCGGGCGCTGATCGCCTCGCGGACGTTGGCCGTGACGGACAACGGGGCGCTTGCGGACGTCGCCGCTGCCAGCGCCCTGGCCACCTCGCCGGCGAAGAACGGGTTGCCACCGGTCAGGGCGTGCACCTGCTGGACCTGGCTCGCGCTGACGTCGTACCCGAGCACCATCGCCAGCTGCCGGCCGACCGCCTCTGCGGGCAGTCCCCGCAGATCGAGCTGGCGCGTCAACGGCTCGCGCAACAGCTCGACGATCACCGAGCCCGGCGCCGGCTCCGTCGCCCGGTAGTTGACCAACACGAGCAGCCGTGCGTCGCGAAGCGTGCGCGCGAGGTGTCGCAGCAGCAGCAGCGAGGGCTGATCGGCCCAGTGCGCATCGTCCAGCACGATCACCAGCGGCGCGCAGCGGCACGCGTGCCCGAGCAGCTGCCCGAAGGCGTCGAACTGACGGAAGCGGTCCTCCGGCGAGCCGTTCGCCGGCGTCCACGCCGCGCCCGCCGCGAACACGTCGGGTGCTATCGCGGCGAGGTCGGCGCTCAGCTCGTGCTCGCGTGCGATCGCAGTCAGGTCGACGAGCTTGTCCAGCGATCGGAGGATCTGCCGCCACGGCCAGTACGGCGGCGCTCCTGCTGACTCATCGGCCACGCCCGACAGCCCCGTCGCACCTCGCCCGGCCGCCAGCGCGAGGACTTCCTCCGCCAGCCGCGTCTTGCCGATGCCCGGCTCGCCCCGGCAGAGGACCAGTCGCGCGTGACGGTCGAGCACCTCGGCCAGGCACTGGTCGAGGAAGGCGAGCTCGGTCTCCCGGCCGACCAACTCCGTCTGCATGAGCCGCCACTCTCCTCGCGCCGGACCCACGACGCAGTCTAGAGAGGCGCTGCAGGCGCCGTGCTGTGCTCCCAGCAAGGACTGGGCCGCCGCGGGTCGCAGTCGCCCGGCCCAGCGGCCGGCTCGCCGTCGCCCGCGCTAACCGCCGAGGTTGATCAACCTGGCACGATTACATGATGGGTTGAGCACGAGATGATCAAGGAATCGTGCCCACTTGATCATTTCGCCGCAGAAGAAGAGTCCCGGGCCGCTCAGCCGGTGAAGCGGTAGACCGTCGTCTCGCGCGGCTCGAAGCCCAGCCGCTGGTAGAGCCGGTTGGCTGCGGCCCGGGACGGCCGCGACGTCAGCTCCACCGACCGCGCGCCCGCGTCGGCAGCCAAGCGGAGCGCCTCGCGCACCAGCGCCGCGCCGACGCCCTGACCGCGCGCCGACTCGTCGACGACGACGTCCTCGATCCACGCCCGGCGTCCGGTGAGCGTCGGGAAGACCGCCAGCACGAGTACCCCCAGCAGCTCGCCGTCGGTGTGCGCGACGACGACGGTGGACGACGCGGAGCCGACGAGCTCCTCGATCCGCGCTGCATCCGGGGCGGGCGCGGCCGAGAGCTGTGGCAGCAGCCGTTGCAGCCCGTCGACCAGCGCAGGGGTGACCCGGGTGACCGACTGGACCGTGACCGCGCCGCTCAAGACCGCCTCCTCGACCCGGCACGTTAGCGCCGTTGACTCCAGCTGCCGGCGCGCCGCTGGCGAGTGATCATCGCTCACCGCACCGGCCGGCGACTACCGCTGGGTAACATCGCCCGCGTGAGCATCGACGTGGTCGCCGAGCTCTCGGCAATGCTCGGCGCGGACCGCGTGTACGCCGACCGCTTCGAGCGAGCCGCGCACGCCCGCGACTGCTGGCCGCGCGCCGTCGTCGCGGAGCGGGCGGGCCAGCAGCCGGTGCAGCCGGACGCGGTCGTCCGCCCGCGGACCGTCGACGAGGTCGCGGAGATCCTGCGCTGGGCCAACCGCACCGGCGTACCGGTGACGCCGTACGCCGGCGGGTCGGGCGTCGTCGGGGGCGCCGTCCCGGTGCGCGGCGGCGTCGTGGTCAACGTCAGCGACCTCAGCGGGCTGGTGGACCTGGACGCGGTGTCCGGTGTGGCGACGTTCCGCGCCGGCACGGCCGGTCCCGAGGCTGAGGCGGCCGCCAACGACGCCGGCTTCACGATCGGCCACTTCCCCTCGTCCATCATGTGCTCGACCGTCGGCGGGTGGGTCGCCGCCCGCGGCGCCGGCCAGCTCTCCACGCGGTACGGCAAAGCCGAGGACCTCGTCGTCGCGATCGAGGCGGTGCTGCCGACCGGCGAGATCTGGCGGACGCTGCCGGCGCCGCGCACCGCGGCCGGCCCGGACCTGTGGCGGCTGCTCGCCGGCGCGGAGGGGACGCTCGGCATCATCACAGCGGTGACCCTGCGCCTGCACCCGCTGCCCGCAGAGCGGGTGTTCGCCAGCCGGCTGTGCGGGTCGGTGAACGACGGCATCGAGGCGCTCCGCCAGGTGATGGCGACCGGCGCGCGGCCCGCCGTGCTCCGGCTCTACGACGAGATCGACACCAGGCTGGTCCTCGGCGGGCAGGGTCCGCAGGTCGACGCCGGCGCGCTGCTGATCGCGGTCTGCGAGGGCGACCCCCGCGTCGTGGCGGCTGAGACGGCGGTGCTCCGTGACGCGACGTCCGCCGCGCGCGACCTCGGCGCGGCTCCGGCCGAGCACTGGTGGGCCCACCGCTACGCCGTGAGCTTCCGGCTCCCCGAGGTGCTCGGCGGCCGCCTGCTCGGCCCGCACGCGATCGCCGACACGATCGAGGTCGCCGGGCTGTGGTCGCGGCTCCCTGCGCTGTACGCGGAGATGCACGCCGCGCTGTCCACCCACGTCCCGGTCGTGCTCGCGCACGTCTCGCACTGCTACCCGGAGGGCGCGTCGATCTACTGGACGTTCGCCTCCGACGCCGCCGATGACGTCCAGGCGCTGCAGCGGTACGACGCCGCGTGGGAGGCGGCCATGGTGGCATGCACCAGGATCGGCGGCACGATCGGCCACCACCACGGTGTCGGGCTGCAGCGCGCTCAGTGGCTGGCCGCCGAGCTCGGCGCCGGACACGACGTGCTCCGCGCGGTGAAGACGGCGCTCGACCCGGCCGGCATCTGCAACCCGGGGAAGCTCGGCCTGTGAGCGACGTCAGCGGCGGCGCTCGGCCGGGTACGACGACGCGCCGGGCCGCGCCCGCGCCGGCCCCGGACCACCCGCTGGCGCAGTCCGCGGTCTGCTCGCGCTGCCCGAAGCTGTGCCGGCCCGCCTGCCCGGTGCAGCGCGGCACCGGGCGCGAGGCGGTCGCCCCCTGGCGGATCAGCGCCACGGTGCGCGACGCGCTGGTGAGCGGGTGGGAGCCGGACAGCGTGGTGGTCGCCGCCTCCTGCACCGGCTGCGGCGCCTGCGCGGACGCCTGTCTGGCCGGCATCGTGCTGCCTGCCGAGTCGCGCGCGGCGCGGGCGGACGCCAGCGCCACTGGCGTCCTGCTGCCAGGGGCCGCGGCGCTGGCCGAGCGGGTCGCCGCGACCGGCTCGCCGGTGCCCGACCCCGCCCGCGCCGCGGCGGTGACCGCGGACGACGTGCCGGACGCGAGCGTCGCCCTGCTGTTCGGCTGCGCCGTCGCCGACCACGACCAGGCCGTCGGTACGGCGGCCCTCGCCATCGCGCGGGCAGCGGGGGAGCCGGTCCGCTGCCTCGCCGGCGACGTCTGCTGCGGCGCGGTAGCTCTCGATCTCGGGCTGGCGGAGGAGGCCGACGCACTGGCGGCGGCCGCGGCCGGGCGGCTGGCCGGCGTCGACGTGCTCGTCACGCTCTCGCCAGGCTGCGCGCGGATGGTGCGCGAGGAGTGGCCGCGGCTGGGCCAGGCGGCGCCGAACGTCGCGACGAGCGTCGAGTGGGTCGACGGGCTGCTCGCGGACCGCCGACTGCAGGTCACTCCGGCCGCGGAGACCGTCGCGTGGCACGACCCCTGCACGCTGACCCGGGTGCTCGGCGTCGTCGAGCCGCAGCGCCGGGTGCTCGCCGCGCTCGGGGTCGACGTCCGCGAGCCGGCCGCGACCGGCGTCGACACGCGGTGCAGCGGAGGAGGAGCGGCGTATCCGATCGTCGACCCGGTGGGTGCGGCAGCGGTGGCGGCCGCGCGGGTCCGCGAGCTGGGCGCGCCGGCCGTCCCGGTCGCGACGGCGTGCCCCGAGGCCGCGCGGGCGCTGCGTTCGGGCGGGGCCGAGGTTCGTGACATCCTCGAGCTCGTCGCCGACCGACTCCCGAGCTGAGGACCGACCACCGCATGGCGCACTCCCTGGGCGAGCTGACGCTGCTCGTCCCGCCACCGCGCGACGCGTGCACGGCGGCAGAGCTTGCGTCGCTGCGGGCGGAGCTCGCCAAGCGGGGCGTCGTGGCGCGGTGCGTCGACCTCGGCCGCGATCCGGACGGGACGGTCCGCCGGTTGGTCACCGGCGGCGCCCGCTGGCTGGCGCTGTGCGGCAGCGACCGCGCGCTGCACCAGATCGCGGCCGCCGTCGTCGAGGGCGGCCCCGACGTCGTCCTCGGCGTCTTCGCCGGGTCGACGCGCAACGACTTCGCCCGCGGGTTCGGCCTCTACACCAACCCGCGCACGGCGGCGGCCATCCTGGCCCGTGAGGGCGAGCTCCCGATCGATGTCGGTGTCGCGCACTTCACCGGCGGCGGCGCCGAGCGTCGCAGCTACGTGCTGAACGACGTCGTGATCGGGCTCGGCGCCGTCGCGCTCCGCCGAGAGGCGCGGCTGCGCCCGTTCGGCCGGGTCGGCGGACTGCTCGCCTGGTGGTCGGCGTGCGCGGCGTTCCGCCGTACGCACGTCGACGTCGACATGGTCTTCGCCGAGTGGCACGACACCGCGGTGCAGGTCCGGCTCAGCAACGGCCAGTTCGCCCACGACGGACTCCACATCGCGCCGATCGCACTCCCCGACGACGGCGTCTGGGACGTCCAGGTGTGGGACGGGCCGCGCAGCCTCCCGTTCACCCTGCAGCCCAAGATGGCGCTGGGCGAGCACCTGCCGCACAAGCACATCTCGCAGTGGCGGCAGAAGCAGGCGTCGGTCACGTCGGCGCGGCCGCTGCCGGTCGCCGTCGACGGGACCGCGGCCGGCACGACGCCCGTCAGCTTCGAGCTCAGGCACCGGGCCCTCCGGCTGAAGCTCTAGCCGGCGCGCTACGTGACGGCGGCCAGCTCGTCCCAGAGCGCCTGCGGTATCTGCGTCTTCAGCGAGGCGACGTTGTCACGTAGCTGAGCCGCGTCTGCGAAGCCCACTGTCACGGCGTCGACGGCGGGATGCCGCAACGGGAACTGGAGGCCAGCCGCCCGAACGTCGACGCCGTGTCGGTCGCAGATGCCCTCGATCCGCTCCGCGCGTCGCAGCACCTCTGGCGGAGCGGGTGCGTAGTCGTACATCGCGCCGGGTCGGGGATCGGCCAGCACACCGCTGTTGAACGCCGCCGCGGCAAGGACCTGCACGCACGGTCGACGCACGCCGGCAGCAGCTCGGCCTCGGCCGACCTGTCCAGCAGCGTGTATCGCCCGGCCACCATGACCACGTCCAGATCGGTCTCGCGCTCGAGCCGGGTCAACGGCGCCGCATGGTTCATGCCTGCACCGATCGCGGACACGACACCTTCGCTGCGCAGCGCGGCCAACGCCGGGTACCCGTCGTCGATCGCCTGGTCCATATGGTCGTCGGGATCATGGATGAGCACGATGTCGACACGACCGACGCCCATTCGCTCGACGCTCTCGGCGAGGGATCGCCGTACCCCGGCAGCGCTGTAGTCGAGCACACGGCGCTTCTGCCAGCCGCCGAAGAATCCCTCTGCGCCCTCCGTGTCGTCGTCGGTGTCGACGAGAAGTCGTCCGACCTTGGTGGAGAGCGGGTAGCTGTCGCGGCGATGCTGGCGCAGGAAGGCACCCAACCGGTGCTCGGCGAGGCCGGCGCCGTAGTGCGGCGCCGTGTCGTACCGCCGCACGCCGGCCGCCCACGCCGCCTCCAGCATCGCCGTTGCCGTGGCGTCGTCGACGGCACGGAACATCCCCCGATGCTGCTCGTCCCCAGCACCAGCCTGCGGGCGTCGAACACAGAGCGGTCCTCGTCGCGCCCGGTTGCCATGTCGTGCTCCGATCTCGTCGAGGAGCGGTGCCGCCGGAGCGGCGACCGCCGTGCAGCCCGCGTCCCGCGCTAGCCGGCCAGCCCGAGCACGCCGCGCTCCCGCCGCACCCCATCCGCGTACGCCGAGAGCTGGCTCGCGACCCACGCACCGTCCTTGCCCAGCTCGGCCGCGAGCAGCCGCGCGGCGAGCGGCGCTGTCGGCAGCGCCGCGTCCACCGCGCGCAGCGACAGCCTGGTCCGGCGCGAGTAGACGTCCTCGAGCGTCGCCGCTCCCTCGTGCCGGGCGGCATAGACCACCTCGGCCGCGATGTGCGCCGCAGCGGGGGACAGCCGCGCGCGCAGGTCGAGCTCGGCTGCCAGCCCGAGCACGTCCGGCGCGGCGTCGCCGTACTGGCGGACGAGCAGCTCCGCTGTCTCGTCGTCGACGTCGAGCGCAGCGCCGGCCGCCGACACGTCGGCCACCTGACGGGCGTAGGGGCCGCTGCTGCCGAGCGGGATCTCGTCGGTGCGGCACCGCGCGCGCAGCCCGTCGCGGCCGACGATCAGGTCGACCACGTCCTTGGCCATCCGGCGGAACGTCGTGAGCTTGCCGCCGGTGATCGTGACCATCCCGCCCGCGCCTTCGGTCAGCGCGTGCCGCCGCGACATGTCGGCGGTAGTGCCGTCCCCCTCGGCCGGCTTCAGCAGCGGGCGCATGCCCGCCCACGCGCCGACCACGTCGTCCTCGGTCAGGCCCGAGTCGAAGATGGCGTTGGCCGCGGCCAGGCAGTAGTCGACGTCGGCCTGCACGACCGACGGCGCGTCGAGCGGGCCGTCGTACCGCGTGTCGGTCGTGCCGAGGATCGTCTGCCGACCCCACGGGATGGCGAACATCGTCCGCCCGTCCCCCTGCTGCGACGGCAGCACGACGCTCGCGTGCAGCAGCGGCACCCGGTCGACGGGGACGACGAGGTGCACGCCCTTGCTCGGCTGCACCGTCACCGGCTGCGACTCGTCCTCAAGCTGCCGCAGCCGGTCGACCCACACACCGGTGGCGTTGACGACGTGCCGCGCGCGGATGTCGTACGTCTCGCCGGTCAGGCCGTCATGGACGATCGCCCCGCACACCCGGTCGCCGGCGAACAGCAGCCCGGTGGCCTCGGTGTAGGTCAGCACGACCGCGCCGAAGCGGCGCGCCGCACGGGCGACGGCCAGCACGAGACGTGCGTCGTCGGTCGCGCAGTCGCCGTACAGGTAGGCCTTCACGACGCCGCTGCGGGCCAGCGCCGGCGCCAGCTCGATCGCCTGCTCGCCGGTGACGCGCTCGTGCCGTCGGGTGTTGCGGATGCCCGCGAAGACGTCGTACGTCGTCAGGCCGACGCCGATCAGGCGCTTGCGCGCGGAGTCCGGCAGCACCGGGAACACGAAGTCCATCGGGCGCACCAGGTGCGGCGCGAGGCGCTGCAGCAGCTGCCGCTCGACGACGGACTCGTGCACCAGGCCGAGCTCGAAGTTCTCCAGGTAGCGCAGGCCGCCGTGGATCAGCTTGCTGGACTTGCTCGACGTACCGCTGGCCAGGTCGCCCTTGTCGACGACGGCGACCCGCAGGCCGCGCGACGCGGCGTCCAGGGCGATGCCGGCGCCGGTCGCACCGGCGCCGACGACGAGCAGGTCGAGCACGTCACCGGTGGCGTCCGCGACGTCGTCGGCGCGGTGGACGATGCTGAACGGGCGCACCGTCAGGCTCGTGCCTTCATGACGGCGAGCAGTCGGCCGACGGGGGAGTCGAGGTTCCACCGGTCGCACAGCTCGACGAGCGCACCCGGGTCGGCGGGCTCGCGCGGGATCTCGGTCCTCAGCTTCGGGACCGGCACGTCGAGCGCGACCTGCACCACGGTCTTGGCGCGCCCGAGGTAGTCGCGTGCGCCGTCCAGCTTGCGGCACACGGCTGCGGACAGCAGGGTGCCACCCCCGGTCGAAGCGGCCTCGAGCAGCGCCCCGACGGTGCCGTAGCGCGCGATCAGCGTCGCCGCGGTCTTGTCGCCGACGCCGGGTACGCCGGGGAGCCCGTCGGACGGGTCACCGCGCAGCAGCGCGAAGTCGGCGTAGGCGCGGCCGGGGATGCCGTACTTCTCCTCGATGACCGATTCGGTGACGACCAGCAGGTTGCGCAGTCCCTTCTGCGTGTAGAGCACCTGGACGTCTGGGTCGCGGACCAGCTGGAATAGGTCCCGGTCGCCGGTGACGATCTCGACCGGTCCGGCGTACGCCGAGGCGACGGTGCCGATGACGTCGTCGGCTTCGTACCCCTCGACGCCGGTCACCGCGAAACCGAGCGCTGTCAGCACCTCGACGATGACGGGGACCTGCGGCGACAGCGCGTCCGGCACCTCCTCGACGTCCTCGGCCGCGACCCGGTGCGCCTTGTACGACGGCACCAGGTCGACGCGGAACTGCGGTCGCCAGTCGGCGTCCATCGTCGCCAGCAGCCGGGCCGGCCGGCGTTCGGCGATCAGGAACGCGATCATGTCGAGCAGGCCGCGGACCGCGTTGACCGGGGTGCCGTCCGGGGCGCGCACGGACTCCGGGACGCCGTAGAACGCGCGGAAGTACAGCGACGGGGTGTCGAGCAGCATCAGTCGGTCGGCCACACCGCCATCTCACCTCATCCTGGGGCAGTCGCGCTCGGGTGCGCGACACTGTGCACGGCACGACGACCGGAAGGAGCGGCGGTGGCACGGCGCAAGCGCGCGCGGGACGACGACCTGCGCCTCAGTCAGCTGGACATCGTGATCAACGAGCCGTTCGGCTGGCCGGGTCCGCTCCGGCTCACGTCCGACCCGTCGCCGCTGCCGACCGCCGCGGGCTGGACGTTCATGGCTGCGGTCACGCTGTACGGTGCGGTCGCGTCCGCCGCCGACGGCGACGCCGGGTCGGCGGTCGGGATGGCCGTCGTCACGGTGATCTTCGGCCTGCTCGCCTGGCGGTTCGCCCGCGAGGGCGTGTGGGTCGACGCCGACGGCCTCACCGCGCGCGACCTCTTCGGCAGCAAGCGGGTGCCGTGGTCGGACGTGCGCGACGTCATCGCCGCGGGCGGCGGCAGCCACGGCCGCTCGCACACCTGGGTCGAGCGGGCCGACGAGACGCTGGTGCTGCTGCCGCACCTCACCAGCAAGGCCTCTGCGGTCGGCGACGCCGGGCTGCGGGTCGACCTGCAGGTGCTCGCCTGCTGGTGGCGCACCGGCCAGAAGCGCGCGGCGGTCAGCTGACCACCCGCGCACCCGATCCGCCGTGGTCGCCGGTCGGCGGGCTAGGCTCGCCGGTATGACGACGACGTCGACGCTCTACCCCGCCGACCGGCTGGACCGGGCGCGCACCGCGGCCGCCGCGGCCGGTCTCGACGCCCTGCTGATCACCCCCGGCGCGGACCTGCGCTACCTCACTGGCTACGAGGCGCTCCCGCTCGAGCGGCTCACCTGCCTGGTGCTGCCGGCGCGCGGACCGGCCGCGCTCGTCGTACCGAAGCTGGAGATGCCGCGGGCGGTCGCCTCCCCGGCAGGTGCCCTCGGCATCGAGGTGGTCGCCTGGGACGAGACCGACGACCCGTTCGCGCTGTGCGCGCGGCTGCTGGACGAGTCGCTCGGCTCGGCCCCGGTCGGCGTCGGGGTCGCCGACCGGATGTGGGCGGTGCACGCGCTCCGGCTGCGGGCCGCGCTGCCTGGCGCCGACCAGTCAGCGGCCGGTCCGGTCCTGCGCGAGCTGCGGATGCGCAAGTCCGCCGCCGAGGTCGAGGCGCTGCGCGTCGCCGGCGCCGCGATCGACCGCGTCCACGAGCGGATCGGCGAGTGGCTGCGGCCGGGACGGACCGAGCGGGAGGTCGGCGGCGACATCGCGGCGGCGATCGTGGCCGAGGGCCACACCACGGTCAACTTCGTGATCGTCGGGTCGGGTCCCAACGGTGCGAGCCCGCACCACGACGTTGGTGACCGGGTCATCGAGCGCGGCGACGCCGTCGTCGTGGACATCGGCGGTACCACGGCCGACGGCTACTGCTCTGACGAGACCCGCACCTACGTCGTCGGCGGAGCCCCCGAAGGTTTCGCCGACTACTACGACGTGCTGCTGCAGGCGCAGCTGGCCGCCTGCGACGCCGTACGCCCGGGTGTGACGTGCGCGGCCGTCGACGCGGCTGCCCGCGAGGTGATCGCCGACGCGGGCTACGGCGAGTTCTTCATCCACCGCACCGGCCACGGCATCGGGCTCGAGGAGCACGAGGAGCCCTACATCGTCGCCGGCAACAGCGAGCCCCTCGAGCCCGGGATGGCCTTCTCGATCGAGCCGGGCATCTACCTGCCGGGCCGGCACGGCGCGCGGATCGAGGACATCGTCGTGTGCACGGAGCAGGGCGGCGAACGGCTCAACCTGGTCGACCGGGCGCTGATCACGCTGGACGCCTGACATGGCGGTGCACCGGACCACGCCGACGCCGGAGGCCGAGCCGCTGTTCGACCTGGTGCGCGACCTCGCGGCCAAGGAGGTCGCCCCGCACGCGGCCGCGATGGAGGAGGCGGGGGAGTTCCCGCGCGAGGTATTCCGGACGCTCGGCCGCGCCGGGCTGCTCGGCCTGCCCTACCCGGAGGAGTACGGCGGCGGTGCGCAGCCGTACGAGGTCTACCTGCAGGTCGTCGAGGAGCTGTCGACGGCCTGGCTGGCGGTCGGCCTCGGCGTGTCGGTGCACACCCTCGCGTGCTATCCGCTGGCGCAGTTCGGAACCGACGAGCAGCGCGCGCAGTGGCTCCCGGACCTGGTCGGGGGCGAGCAGCTCGGCGCCTACTGCCTCTCGGAGCCGGGGTCGGGGTCCGACGCGGCGGCGCTGGCCACGCGGGCGGTCCGGGACGGTGAGGAGTACGTCGTCGACGGCGTCAAGGCCTGGGTGACCCACGGCGGCGAGGCCGACTTCTACAACCTGATGGTGCGGACGTCCGACGACGGACCGCGCGGGATCAGCTGCCTGCTCGCGCCGGGGGCGACGGCCGGCCTGTCCGCGGCGCCGCCGGAGAAGAAGATGGGCCTGCGGTCGTCGACCACCGCGCAGATCCGGCTCGACGGCGCGCGGGTGCCGGTCGACCGCCGGCTCGGCGACGAAGGGACCGGCTTCAGCATCGCGCTGTCCGCGCTGGAGGGCGGCCGGCTCGGCATCGCGGCGTGCTCGGTCGGCCTTGCGCAGGCGGCTCTCGACACGGCGACCCAGTACGCGCGGGAGCGCGAGCAGTTCGGGTCGCCCATCATCGACTTCCAGGGCGTCAGCTTCCTGCTCGCCGACATGGCCACGTCGATCGAGGCGGCCCGGGCGCTCTACCTGGCCGCCGCGCGGCGCCGCGACGCCGGCGAGGCGTACGGCCGAGAGGCCGCGATGGCCAAGCTGTTCGCGTCGGACACCGCGATGGGGGTCACGACCGACGCCGTACAGGTGCTCGGCGGCTACGGCTACGTCACCGACTACCCGGCCGAGCGTTACATGCGCGAGGCGAAGGTGCTGCAGATCGTCGAGGGCACCAACCAGGTCCAGCGGCTGGTGATCGGGCGGGCGCTCGCGCGCGGCTGAGCGCTCGAGGGCGGCGCTGAGGGACCTCGCTCCGACGCCACCGGGACCGCCGGAGGCTCACAACCCCGCCACAACGGTCGATACGCCTGTTGTGAGACCTGTGGTCAGCGCGGCACTGCGCGCTGGGCTCCCCGACATCCCCGGGGCCCGGCGTAGAACAGCGCTGCTCGCGGCCGCTCTGGCCGCGCTGACAGTCGTACAGCTGCTGCCGATCGGCGACGAGCTGACGACGCGGTACGGCGACGCGCACGTCGCGTGGTGGGCGCTCGGTGCGCTGTACGTCGCGTCCGACCTCTGCGCACTCGAGGTCCGCGTCCGCAACGTGAGCTCGTCGGTCAGCATGGCCGAGATCCCCCTGCTGATCGGGGTCTTCTACTCCTCGCCGGCCGAGGTGCTGCTCGCGCGCGCGCTGACGATGGCGGTCACGATGTACCTCTGGCGTCGGCAGGCGCCGCTGCGCATCGCGCGGAACATCGCGCTGCAGCTCTGCGCAGTGGCGAGCGTGCTGCTGTTCTCCCGGCTGGCGCTGCCGCCGACCATGACGCCCGGTGGGATGACGGTCATCGTCGCGATCCTCGGCGCCTGCTGGTCCGGGGTGCTGACCACAGCTTTGGTCTACGTGTCCCTCCGCCTGATCGGCGTGCCGTCGGCCCGTCCGCTGCTGCGCGCCAACCTCGTGACAGCTTTGCTGACCGGACTGATGCAGGCGTTCCTGGCGCTGCTGGGCGTGACACTGCTCTTCCACGACGGACGGTCCGGCGCGATCCTCGCCGTCGTCGCGCTCGTACTGTGCGCGTGCTATCGCGCCTACACGCTGCTCCGCGAGCGCGCCGACGCAACCGAGCTGCTCTTCGGCTACACGAGCGCGGCCGGCCCGGTGATCAGCGAGGACCAGCTGGTGGCCACTGTCGCGGCGCACGCCTGCGAGATGATGCACACGCAGCACGCCGAGGTGTGGCTCGCGGAGGGCAGCCCGGACGGCACCTACCGGGTCGCCCACGTGGGCAACGAGGCCGCCCCGGTGCTGACGACGCGCCAGGCGCTCAGCTGGGACGTCGTGAGCCGCGTCGTCGAGGCCGGTGAGCCGCTGCTGATCCGTCGGCGTACCCGGTCGCCGGAGCTGCAGCGACTCCTCCGGGTGCACCAGATGCGCGACCTGGTGGCGACAGCGGTGCGGGTGGACGGAGCGATCGTCGGCGTGATCGTGGTCGGCGACCGCCGCGGCGACCTGCGGACGTTCCGCGACGTCGACGTCCGGCTGCTCGAGGCGCTGGCGAGCCACACCGCGGCGATCGTGCAGAACGTGCGGCTGTTCGAACGCCTGCGCTTCGACTCGCTGCACGACGCGCTGACCGGCCTGCCCAACCGGGTCGCGTTCCAACAGGCGGCCATCGCGGCGACCGAGGCGCGGCCGACCGAGCCGGTCGCCGTACTCATCCTCGATGTGAACAGCTTCACGCAGATCAACGACACGCTCGGCCACGAGTCCGGCGACTCGCTGCTCTGCGAGGTAGGGCGCCGGCTGCGCGCTGCACTGGCAGCCGAGGCGACCGTCGCACGGCTCGGTGCCGACGAGTTCGGCGTGCTGCTGCCGTCGCCACGCGACAGCGACGACGTCCTGCTGACGGCGCGGCTCATCCTGCGTGCGCTCGAGGTGCCCTACCAGGTCGACGGTGTCCTGCTCGAGCTCGGCGCGTCGATCGGTGCCGCGGTGTCCCCGGAGCACGCGGACAACGGGACGTTGCTGCTGCAGCGTGCCGACTCGTCGATGTACGCCGCCAAGCGCGATGCGACAGGTGTCGAGCTCTACTCGAGCGACCGCGACGACAACAGCCAGCGCCGGCTTGGGATGGCGACCGAGCTGCGCCGGGCGATCGAGCGCGACGAGCTGCTCGTCTACTACCAGCCCAAGGTATCGCTGCGGACCGGCCGGGTCGTCGGCGCCGAGGCGCTCGCCCGGTGGATCCACCCGCAGCACGGCTTCGTCCCGCCGGACGAGTTCATCCCGATCGCCGAGCAGACCGGGCTGATCCGACCGCTGACCGATCACATCCTGCGCGCAGCCCTAGAGCAGTGCGCCGCGTGGCGGGCCAGTGGCCACGACGTCGGTGTCGCCGTCAACCTGTCCGTCCGCAGCCTCGTCGACCTCGACCTGCCGGAGACGGTGCGCCGGATGCTGCAGGAGACCGGGGTGCCCGCGGAGTCGCTGACGCTCGAGGTCACCGAGAGCAGCGTCATGTCCGACCCGGACCGGATCATCGCGATCCTGACCAGGCTCGACGAGCTGCACGTCCGGCTGTCCGTCGACGACTTCGGCACCGGCTACTCGTCGCTGTCCTACCTGCAGCGGCTGCCGGTGCGCGAGGTCAAGATCGACCGGTCGTTCGTGATGTCGCTCGGGCAGCGGGACTCCGACCTCGCGATCGTGCGGACGATCGTCGACCTCGGCAGCAACCTCGGCCTCACCGTCGTCGCCGAAGGCGTCGAGGACGCCGAGGCGTACAACCGGCTCGCGGAGCTCGGCTGCGACCTCGCGCAGGGCTACCTGCTCAGCCGGCCGCTGCCCGCCGCCGCGTTCGTCGAGTGGCTCGAGGTGCACGACGTCACAGTCCTCGCGCCGCTCGTCAGCAACGGCTGAGGTACGCCGGACGCGTCGCCTTGTGGCCGCCGAGCAAGAGCACCTGCGGCTGACACTTCTTGCCGTCCGTCCACAGCGATTCAGTGCATAGAGACTTCGTCCTCCCTTGTGCGGTAAGGGTTTCTGTCACACCCGCCCGGTAGTGTTCTTGAGCAGTAGCCGAGCAGTTCCGCCGGCTCTGACCGGGATCGGGGGTGTGGGTCGTGGCGGTGTCGTTCGCCGAGCTGGACGAGTACGTCGACGCGGACTTCGACCGGCTCCCGC
>DASQMY010000343.1:0-3395 GCA_035645255.1 Mycobacteriales bacterium | reverse complement strand
CCTGCTCACCAGGCTTCGCGACACCCTGGCGGACCCCCAGCTCGGCGCTGCGGCGGCGGCGCGGCTGCGGGGTCGCTACCAGGTGGTGCTGGTCGACGAGTTCCAGGACACCGACCCGGTGCAGTGGGAGATCCTGCGGCTCGCGTTCCACGGCGCGGTGACGCTGGTGCTGATCGGCGACCCGAAGCAGGCGATCTACGCGTTCCGCGGCGCGGACGTGCTCGCCTACCTGGACGCGGCCGCCGTTGCCGGCGCGCGGGCGACCCTCGCGCAGAACTGGCGCAGCGACGCCGCGCTGCTCTGCGGTCTCGACGCGCTCTTCCGCGGGGCCGCGCTCGGCGACGAGCGGATCGTCGTACTCCCGGTGTCGGCGGCGCACGCCGGCCGGTCGCTGGCGTCCGACGAAGCGCCGGTGCGGCTGCGCGTCGTGACCAGCGGCGGCACGTCCGGCGTCCCGGTCGACGAGATGCGCCGGCTCGTCACCGCCGACGTCGTCGCCGAGGTGGTCGCGCTGCTCGACAGCGGCGCGGTGCTGACGCCGCGCGACGGGACGCCGGCCCGGCCGGTGCAGCCCGCCGACATCGCGGTGATCGTGCGGACGGGTGGACAGCTGGAGCTGGTGCACGCGGCGCTGCTCGCGGCCGGCGTACCCGCGGTGCAGCGGACGACCTCCAGCGTCTTCCGCACCGCCGCGGCGACCGACTGGATCGTGCTGCTCGAGGCGCTGGAGCAGCCGCACCGGGCCGGGCGGGTGCGCCGGCTCGCGCTGTCGGCGTTCGTCGGGTGGGACGCCGCGCGGCTCGACGCCGAGGACAGCGACCAGCTCGGCGTCCGGCTGCGCGGCTGGCTGCAGATCCTCGAGCAGCGCGGGATCGCGGCGCTGTTCGAGGCGGTCAGCCGGTCGGAGGGCGTCGCGGCGCGGCTGCTCGGCCAGCTCGACGGCGAGCGGCGGCTGACCGACCTGCGCCATGTGGGCGAGGCGCTGCACGCGGCGGCGATGGAGGGCCAGCTCGGGCTGACCGCGACGCTGGAGTGGCTGCGCCGGCGGGTCGAGGAGTCGACCGAGGACTCGGCGCAGGAGCGCAGCCGCCGGCTCGACTCCGACGAGGCCGCGGTGCAGGTCGTGACGATCCACGCCAGCAAGGGCCTGGAGTTCCCGGTGGTGCACGTGCCGTTCGCCTGGGACCGCTTCGTCTTCGAGCCGGACATCCCGCTCTTCCACGACGACACGGGGCGGCGGGTCCGCGATGTCGGCGGCGGCGGGCCCGGCTTCGCGGCGAACAAGAGCAGGCACAAGGTCGAGGAGTACGGCGAGGACCTGCGACTGCTCTACGTCGCGCTCACCCGCGCGCAGGCGCAGGTGACCGCGTGGTGGGCGCCCAACAAGAAGAACACCCCGTGCGCGCCGCTGCACCGGCTGCTGTTCACCGAGGACCCGGCGGCCGACGTGCCCGCACCGGTCACCGTGCCCGGCGACGACGTGGCGGTCGCCCGCCTGCAGCGACGGGCAGTCGACGGCTGCCTGTCCGTGACGGTCGTCGAGCCGCGGCCGGCCGCGGCGTGGACGCCGTCCACCGACGGGACCTCGGCGCTGGCCGCCGCTGCGTTCGGCCGCACCGTCGACCTGACCTGGCGCCGCACGTCGTACAGCGCCCTGACCTCCGCGCTGCACGAGGGCGCGCCGCGGGTCGGCAGCGAGCCGGAGTTCGACCCGGAGAACGACGAGCCGCCGACGCTGCCGGACGCAGTGACCGCCGGCGGCGAGGACGCCCTGCGCGGTGTGCCCTCGCCGATGGACGCGCTCCCGGCCGGCACGGCGTTCGGCATCCTCGTGCACTCGGTGCTCGAGCAGACCGACCCGACGGCGGCCGACCTGGCGGCCGAGCTCAAGGCGCAGGCCGGCGAGCAGCTGCACCGGCAGAGCATCCCCGGCTTGACGGCTGCCGCGCTGGCCGAGTCGCTGCTGCCGTCGGTGCGCACGCCGCTAGGGCGTATCGCACAAGGCCTTTCCCTCGCCGACATCACGCCGGCCGACCGGCTACCCGAGCTCGACTTCGAGCTGCCGCTCTGCGGCGGCGACCGGCCGGTGGGCCTTGCCCGGCTCGGCGACCTGGTGCCGGTGCTGCGCGCGCACCTGGCTGCCGACGACCCGATGTCCGCCTACGCCGACCGGCTGGCCGACCCGCTGCTGGCCGCGGCGCCGCTGCGCGGCTACCTCAGCGGCAGCATAGACGCCGTACTCCGGGTCGGTGGGCGCTACCTCGTCGTCGATTACAAGACCAACCGGCTCGCGCCGCACGACGAGCCGTTGACCGCCTGGCACTACCGCGCGCCGGCGCTCGTCGACGCGATGTTGGACGCGCACTACCCGCTGCAGGCGCTGCTGTACGACGTCGCGCTGCACCGGTTCCTGCGGTGGCGGCTGCCCGGCTACGACCCGGCCGAGCACCTCGGCGGCGTGCTCTACCTCTTCCTGCGCGGCATGTGCGGACCCGGCGTCGTCGCGGCCGACGGGTCGGTGCCCGGAGTGTTCGCCTGGCAGCCGCCCGCGGCACTGGTCGTCGCGCTGTCGGACCTGCTGGCGAAGGGGTCGGCGTGACGTACGACGCGACGCTGGCCCGGCGGGCGACCGGTCTGCTGCGCGAGTTCAACGCCGCCGGCGTGCTCACTGCCGCGGACGTGCACGTCGCGCAGCGGCTGGGGCAGCACGGGGTCGAGGACGACGAGCAGGTGCTGCTCGCGGTCGCGCTGACGGTCCGTGGGACGCGGCACGGCTCGGTGGTCCTCGACCTGGCGACCGCGGCGGGCACCATCACCGTCGAGGCGGACGACGAGTCGTCGGCCGAAGCTCCGCTCGTCGCGCTGCCGTGGCCGGATGCGGCGCAGTGGGTGGCGCGGTGCGCGGAGAGTCCGCTGGTCCTCGGCGTTGCGGGCGGTCCGCCGCTGCAGCTGGACGGGTCGCGCATGTGGCTCGACCGCTACTGGCGGCAGGAGCGGCAGATCGCCGCCGACCTGCTCGCGCTCTCGGCGTCCCGGCCCGGCGACCTCGACGTCGCGCGACTGGCTGCGGACCTGACGGAGCTCTTCCCCGGCGACGCGGCCGACGACCAGCGGCGCGCCGCAGCGGTCGCCGCGGTGTCGCGGGTGAGCGTCATCGCGGGTGGTCCGGGCACCGGCAAGACGACGACGATCGCGCGGCTGCTCGCCGTGCTGCTGCGTCAGCTCGGCCCGGGTCTGCGCGTCGCGCTGACCGCGCCGACCGGCAAGGCCGCGGCGCGGCTGGAGGAAGCGGTCCGGTCGGCGGGTGCGCCGCTGACCGGCACCGACCGTGCCGCGCTGAGCGGGCTCTCGGCGTCGACCCTGCACCGGCTGCTCGGCCGCAGCCCGGGCGTGCA
>DASQMY010000342.1:0-13939 GCA_035645255.1 Mycobacteriales bacterium | reverse complement strand
GGACCCGCGCGTCGCCAGGACTCGGGAGGCGGTCATGGAGGCGGCGGTCGACCTGCTGATCGAGGGTTGGCCGGGGCGGTCACGATCGACGCGGTCGTAGCGCGGTCGAAGGTCGCCAAGTCGACGATCTACCGGCACTGGGAGACCCGCGACGACCTGCTGCTCGACTGCTCCGGCTCTGCGGGCCGCCCAGCCTGCCCGAGCCGCCGGTCGACCTGCCGGTGCCCGCTGCGCTCCGCCTCATCCTGTACGCCGTCGTCGAGGCGACCGTCGACCCCGCCAGCTCACGGGCGATCACGACGATGATCCTGCTGCGCGCGGAGCTCGCCGGGATGGACCAACTGGAGGAGTCCCGCGAGAAGGCGCAGCTCGCGACGGTGGACACGGTGCTCGCCCGCGGGGTCGCGGAGGGCGTGATCCGGCCGGGCTACGACCTCCGGCAGGCGTGTGCCCACCTGGTCGGGCCGCTGGTCTTCGCCCACCTCACCGGGGTGCTGGCCAGCGACCGCAGGCTGGCCGACCGCACCATCGACGTCTTCATGGCCGCCTACGGCACCGGCGCCGGCTGAGCCGCTCGGCCCCACTCGCGGCGGCCGGCCCCCGTGGCGCGACTAGCATCGCGGGGTGACCGAGCCGCTCCGCACGCTGCCGCCCGACCTCGCCGAACGCGCGCGAGCGTTCGCGGCATCCGGCGCCGCCCCGCCCGCGGCCCGCGACTCGGCCACCGTCGTCGTCCTGCGCGACGCGGCCGGCCACGGCGTCGAGGCGTATCTGCTGCGGCGGGTGCAGTCCATGGCGTTCGCCGCGGGCAGGTACGTGTTCCCCGGTGGGTCGGTGGATCCGCGCGACGCGGACGCCGACGTCCCGTGGGCCGGCCCGCCGGCCGCCGGCTGGGCTGCGGCGTTGACCGCCGACGAGCCGCTCGCCCGCGCGCTGGTATGCGCCGCCGTACGCGAGACGTTCGAGGAGGCGGGCATCCTGCTGGCCGGGCCCGACGACGAGACGGTTGCCGCACTCGACGGCACCTGGGGTACGGCGCGCGAGTCGCTGCTGGACCGCAGCGCCAGCCTGAGCGAGCTGCTCACCAGCAAGGGCCTGCGCGTGCGGGCCGACCTGCTGCGGCCGTGGGCGCACTGGGTGACGCCGGAGATCGAGCCGCGGCGGTACGACACCCGCTTCTTCGTCGCCGCGCTGCCCGCCGGCCAGGAGCCGCTGCACTTCGCGGGGGAGAGCGACCGGGCGGAGTGGGTCCGACCGGCCGACGCGCTGGCGCGGCAGGCGACGGGCGAGATCGGCATGCTGCCGCCGACGGCGTTCACGCTCGCCGAGCTGGCCGAGTTCGGCTCGGTCGCGGAGGTCATGGCCGCGGCGCAGGCGCGCGACGTACGGCGCGTCCTGCCCAAGATCATCGTCACGGCCGAGGACGTGATGCTGCTGCTCCCGGGCGAGCCCGGCTACCCGGGCGACTGACCGGGATGGCTGAGCAGGTCACGGCCCGCGCGCTGCTCGTCCGCGCGGACAACCCCGGCCCGATGACGCTCGAGGGCACGAACTCCTGGCTGCTCGCCGAGCCCGGCGCGAGCCGCGCCGTCGCGGTCGACCCCGGACCCGACGACCCGGCACACCTCACCGCGCTGGTGGCGGCGGCCGGCGCGCGCGGGCGGGAGATCGCCGTGATCCTGCTCACCCACGGGCACCCGGACCACGCCGCCGGAGCGCCGCGGCTGCGCGAGCTCACCGGCGCGGTCGTGCTCGCCGCCGACCCGGCGTACGGCGGACCGCTGCCGGCGAGCCACCGCGTCGACGGGCTGCAGCTCACCACGGTGCCGACACCGGGTCACAGCGCGGACTCGGTGTCGTTCCTGGTCGTGGCGGACGGCGTCGTGCTGACCGGCGACCACGTGCTCGGCCGCGGGACGACGGTCGTCGAGCACCCGGAGGGCCGGCTGGCCGACTACCTCGAGTCGCTCGAGCGGGTCAGGCGCCTGCACGCCAGGGCGCTGCTGCCGGGCCACGGACCGGTCGTCGACGACCCGGACGCGGTGCTCGACTACTACGTGCGGCACCGGGCGGAGCGCCTCGACCAGATCGTCGCGGCGGTCGCGGCCGGCGCGACGACGCCGCGCGAGATCGTCGAGCGGGTCTACGTCGACACCGACCGGCGGCTGCACCCGGTCGCCGAGCTCAGCGTGCGGGCCGGGCTCGAGCTGCTCGTCGAGCAGGGCCGCTGCGCGCCACTGCCGGGATGAGCATGCGGGTACACCGACCGCCCGGCTACCGCGCGCGGCGACGCAGGCGCTCGAGGTCGAGCAGCACGACGGTGCGGCCGTCGACGCGCAGCCAGCCGCGAGTGCCGAAGTCCGACAACGCCTTGTTGACCGTCTCGCGGGAGGCGCCGACCAGCTGCGCGAGCTCCTCCTGGGTCAGGTCGTGGTGCACCCGGACGCCGTCCTTGTCGGTCTCGCCGAAGCGCTCGCCGAGGCTGAGCAGGGCCTTCGCCACCCGCCCCGGCACGTCGGTGAACACCAGGTCGGCCATCGCGTCGTTGGTCTGCCGCAGCCGCTCGGCCAGCACGCGCAGCAGCTCGGCGGCCACCTCGGGCTGCTCGATGATGACTGGGCGGAGGTCGTCGTGCGCGAACGTCGCGAGCTGGACGTCGGTCGCCGTCGCGGCGGTCGCCGTACGCGGGCCGGGGTTGAAGAGCGAGAGCTCGCCGAACAGGTCGCCGGGGCCGAGGACCGCGAGCAGGTTCTCCCGGCCGTCGACGGCTGCTCGGCTGATCTTCACCTTGCCGCTGAGGATCACGTGCAGCTCGCCGCCGGAGTCGCCCTCGGCGAAGATCACCGCGCCGCGCGGGTGGGTGCTGGAGCGCAGCCGGCTGCGCAGCGACTCCCAGGAGGCGTCGTCGAGCCCCGCGAAGAGCGACACCTTGCGCAGCGAGTCGTCCACGGCTCCCCTCCGCTCAGGCACGCCGGCGCGGCGTACCGAGGCAAGCATGCCAGGGAACGCCGGGCGACGGGGGCTGGGAGCGGGCTACTGCGCGCCGAGGCGGAGCCCGCGGCGGCGGCGCTTCCAGTAGCGCTCGAGCGCGGGGGCGTAGCCCTCGCTTACGAAGGTCTCGACCTCTTCGGGCCGGGCGGAGTCGAGGAAGCCCTCGAGCTCGTTGCCGATCTGGTCGACGCGCAGCGGGTGCTCGACGCGCTCCATCAGCAGGAGCAGCAGCATCAGCAGCACGGGGAAGCAGAGCGCGAGCAGGACCATGGTGACCTGTGTGTTCCCAACTGCGAAGGCCTTGCACCTCTGGCCGGCGGATATCTGCCGATCAGCCGTTGGAGACGCGCCGCTTCCGCTGCAGGGGCAGCGCACTGAGGCAGAGCGCCGGCTCCTCCCGGTAGCGCGCGATCAGCTCGCTGGTCGCGCCCTGGATCCGCTGGTGCAGCGCGGTGCGGTACGCCGACAGCTGCCCCTCCGCCTTGACGAGCTGCTCGACCAGCTCGGCGTTGTGCTCCGGGTCGTCCGCGACAGGGTGCCGGTCCCACAGCGCTTCGAGGTCGGGCAGCGGCGGGATCTCCTCGATGGCGAGGATGTCGATCAGCGACGTGCGCCCACCACCCACGCGGGCGGCGGTCAGCACCGGCCGCAGGTTGTCCATCGACGCGAGGCTCCGGTCCGACGCGCGGACCATGTCGAGGCGGGCCTGCAGGATGCGCCGCCAGTACGAGACGCGGCCCTCCTCCTGCGTGAGTGCCTTTCGGTAGCTCCGCAGAGCGTCCAGCGTCAGGTGAGCGAACGTCTCGCTGCGCGAGGGCGGCTCGGCGGTCCGACTCTGCTTCTCCACGCTGTCTCCGAGCTTCTGTGCACCGCGCCGTGGCTACTCTCTGTAACCACAATCCGGCATCGGTAGGACCGGCCGACGGCTTGAGACCGCCATTCGGGCGAACTCCGCACCCGCGCGGGCCGTCGGGGGCTCGCCGTAGGCTTGCGCCATGCCCGCCGGACCGCCCGCCCCGCCCACCGAGCTGGTCCGGCGTGCCCGGCGGGTCAACGTCGAGCTGGCGCGGATCCACCCCGACGCCCACTGCGAGCTCGACTTCACGACCCCGCTGGAGCTCGCCGTCGCGACGATCCTGTCCGCCCAGTGCACCGATGCCAGGGTCAACCAGGTGACACCGGCGCTGTTCGCGCGCTACCCGACCGCGGCCGCGTACGCCGCCGCCGACCGCGCCGAGGTCGAGGAGCTGATCAAGCCGACCGGGTTGTTCCGCAACAAGACCTCGTCGCTGATCGCGCTCGGTCAGGCGCTCTGCGACAACCACGCCGGCGAGGTGCCACGGACGCTCGACGAGCTGGTCGCGCTGCCCGGCATCGGGCGCAAGACCGCCAACGTCGTCCTCGGCAACGCGTTCGGCGTACCCGGCCTGACGGTCGACACGCACTTCGGCCGGCTGGTCCGGCGCCTCGGGTGGACCGCGGAGACCGACCCGGTCAAGGTCGAGTACGCCGTCATGCGGCTGATCGCCAAGAAGGAGTGGACGATCCTGTCGCACCGGCTGATCTTCCACGGGCGGCGCGTCTGCTTCGCCCGCAAGCCGGACTGCGGATCGTGCGGCGTCGCCCGGTGGTGCCCGTCGGCCGGCATCGGTACGCCGCCCGCCGAGCCGCCGGTCGCCGTACCGCCGAGGGCGCGCAAGGCCCCCGCCCGCAGCGCGGAGGCGGCGCCGTGAGAACGGCGATCGTCTTGACTGCGCTGGCGCTGGGGGCGGCGGCCTGCACTTCTGCGACTGAGCGCGACCGCGCTCCCGCGGACGCCGCCGCGACGTCCACCGGCGCGGCGTCACCACGGCCGAAGGGAGTCGGCTCGTACAACGCGCCCGGCGTGCAGGCGATCCGCACCGACCCCTGTCCGGGCGCCGCCGACGCACTCCCGGCGCCGGTGACCGGCCGCGACGCGCTGCCGGACGTGCAGCTCGAGTGCATCGGCGCGGCGGGGTCGGCCGACCGGGTGGCGATGGCGCGCCTCGGCGGCACGCCGACCGTCGTCAACCTGTGGGCCAGCTGGTGCGCGCCGTGCGTCGAGGAGATGCCTGACCTGGAGAAGGTGCACCAGGCCGCGGGTGGGAAGGTGCGCTTCCTCGGCGTCAACACCGACGACGCCGTCGGCAACGCGCGGGCGCGGATCGTCGGCACGCAGATCAGCTATCCGAGTGTCGCCGACCCGGACAAGCGGGTCCTGCGCGGCCTCGGCGCGACGGCGATGCCGGCGACCGTCTTCCTCGACGGCGCGGGGAGGATCGTGCACCGGCAGTTCGGCCCGATGACCGAGAGCCGGCTCCGTGCGCTGATCACCGAGCACCTCGGCGTCCGCCTCTGAGCCCGATCCCGCCCGAGTCGCTGCCGGACTGGCTCCGGCAGCTGGCCCGGGCCGCCCCCGCAGTCCGGGTCGAGGACCTGACCCGGTTGCCCACACCGGCTTCCGGCGGCCGCGCCGGGGCGGTTCTCGTGCTGTTCGGCGAGGGCCCCGCCGGCCCCGACCTGCTCCTCATCGAGCGCTCCGCCACGCTGCGCTCGCACGCCGGGCAGCCGGCGTTCCCCGGCGGCGCGGTCGACCCGGGCGAGGACGCGGTGACCGCTGCGCTGCGCGAGGCCGCCGAGGAGGTCGGCCTGGACCCCGCCGGGGTCGACGTGTTCGCCGAGCTGCCCGCGCTGCACGTGCCGCCCGGCAACTTCGTCGTGACCCCAGTCCTCGCCTGGTGGCGCGACCCGCACGACGTGCGGCCGGTCGACCCGCGCGAGGTGGCGGCGGTCGATCGGGTGCCGATCGCCGAGCTCACCGACCCGGCCAACCGGTGCCGGATCCGGCTCCGCGAGGGCTTCGTCGGGCCGGGGTTCTCGGTGCGCGGGCTGCTCGTGTGGGGCTTCACCGCCGGGCTGACCGACCGGCTGCTGGTGCTCGCCGGGTGGGAGCGGCCGTGGCAGCCGGGACCGCTCGTGGACCGGCCCGGAGTGCCGGTCGGCTGAGCGCCGCAGTCGTTACGCTCCAGCCATGCTGAGCACAGTCGGGCGGCGGGTGCGGCTCGCGCTCACCGCGCTGGTCGCCGTGCTCGCGGTGTCGGGCACGCTGTACGGCCAGGACGACCACTTCCCGTTCGCGCCGTTCCGGATGTTCGCCACCCGGACGGCGCCCGACGGGCCGGTCCGCGTGGTCGAGCTCCGCGGCCGCACCGCAGGCGCCGCCGCCGAGGGCACGCTGTCCATGGCGAGCTTCGGGCTGCGGCGGGCGGAGCTGGAGGGCCAGCTCGGCCGGCTCCGCTCGCCAGGCATGCTCGGCGAGCTGGTCCGTGCCCGGGAGGCGCTGCGCGACGAGCTGCCGCGGGTCGACGTGCTGCGGCTGGTCGAGGTGGAGTACCTCCTCGACGACGGCCGGCAGGTCGGCCGGCGCGAGACGACGGTGGCCGAGTGGCGCCGGTGAGCTGGCTGTTCGCGGCGCAGCCGCGCGCCCGGGTCGCGGCGCTGCGGACCGTCGCCTACCTGTTCGTGCCGGTCGACGTGCTGCTGACGACCGCCTGGGTCGCCGACCACGCCGACGTACCCGGCACGCTCTACCAGCCGCTGTACGTCGGCCGGCTGCTCGACCTCCCCGCGCCGGGCCCGGTGTCGGTGCGGGTGGCGATGGTGCTGCTGGTGGTCGCCGCGGCGGTGGCGGCCACCGGCCGGTCGCCGCGGCTGCTCGGCGGCGCGGTCGCGGTCCTGTACGCGTGGTGGATGGTCGTCGCCATGTCGTACGGCAAGGTCGACCACGACCGGTTCGCTTTCCTGGTGCTGCTCGCCGTTCTCCCGACGGCCGGGCCCGCTCGACCCGGCGACCGGACGGCAGACGAGGCGAGCGGGTGGGTGCTGCGCTGCGTGCAGCTCGCCGTCGTCGCGACCTACCTGCTGGCCGCGGTGGCCAAGTTCCGGTTCGGCGGCCTCGAGTGGGCGACCGGCGCGACGCTCAGCCGGGCGATCCTGCGGCGCGGGTCGTTCCTCGCCGACCCGCTGCTCGACGTGCCGTGGCTGCTGGTGGCGATGCAGTGGGGGATCATCGCGTTCGAGCTGCTCTCCCCGCTGCTGCTGGTCGGCGGCCGGGTCACCCGCTGGTTCGTGCTCTTCCTGTTCGCCTTCCACCTCGCGTCGTTCGCCGGCATCGGGATCATCTTCCTGCCGCATCTGGTCGCGCTGCTGGCCTTCCTGCCGCTCGAGCGAGTGGCGCCCGCAGTCGCCCGCGCGGTGCGCGATCGGGCCGGCTGGGCCAACTGGAGCATTCGCGGGATTCGGCTGCGCAGCGGCAGTTAGCATCGCCCGGTGCTCACGACCGGCGGCCGCCGCGCCCGCGTAGTGGCGACGCTGGCCGTCGCCGCGCTGACGCTGCTCGGCACGCGGTACTCAGAGGACGAGGCGTTCCCGTTCGGGCCGATGAGCATGTTCGCCTTCCGGACCGAGCCGGACGGGCGGGTCGACGTCGCGTCACTGCGCGGGATCGTCGCCGGCAGCCCGCAGGAGGTCGAGATCTCGCCGGCGACGTTCGGCCTGCGCCGCGCCGAGGTCGAGGGCTCGATGGGCCGGATGGCCAAGGACCCGACGCTGCTCGGCGAGCTGGTCCGCGCCCGGGAGGCTATCCGGCCGGACCTGCCGCGCGTCGACTACCTGCGCATCGTGCAGACCAACTACCTGCTGGAGAACGGTCAGCAGAAGGGCTTCCGCCAGGCGACCGTGGCGGAGTGGCGGCGATGAGCTGGCTCTTCGCGCCGCTGCCGCGCGGCCGGATCGCCTGGCTGCGCACCGCCGGCTACCTGTTCATCCCGTTCGACATCCTCTGGGCGACCCGCTGGGTGGCCGACCACGCCGACGTGCCGGGGCGGCTCTACCACCCGCTCACCGTCGGCCGGCTGCTGGACCTGCCCGCGCCGGGACCGGTGTCGGTCCGCGTCACGATGTACCTGCTGCTGGTCCTGTCGGTCATCGCCGCCACCGGTCGCTCGCCGCGCGCCCTCGGTACGGCGGTCGCCGTCCTGTACGGCTGGTGGATGATCATCGCGATGTCGTACGGCAAGGTCGACCACGACCGGTACGCCTATCTGGTGCTGCTCGCCGTACTGCCGACGGTCGGCCGGGCGCGGCACGGTGACACGACGGCCGACGCCGAGAGCGGCTGGGCGCTGCGCTGCGTGCAGCTCGCGGTCGTGGCGACGTACTTCCTCGCGGCCTTCGCGAAGTTCCGCTTCGGCGGCTGGAACTGGGCGACCGGCGCGACGCTCAGCTACGCGATCCTGCGCCGCGGCACGTTCCTCGCCGACCCGCTGCTGCAGTGGCCCGCCGTCGTCGTCGCGATGCAGTGGGGCATCCTCATGTTCGAGCTGGCGACGCCGATCATGCTGAAGGGCGGCCGTGTCGCCCGGCGGTTCGTCGTGTTCCTCTACGGCTTCCACCTCGCGTCGTACCTCGGCATCAAGATCATGTTCTGGCCGCACATCGTCGCGCTGCTCGCGTTCGTCGAGCTGGAACGGCTACCCGGCTGGTGGGCACGGCGGCGCACCTCCGCGGAGCGGTCGCCGGCCGCGACCAAGGACCTGGCCATGACGACAGCGGGGGAGAAGGCACTGTGAACCGGCGAGACTTCCTACGGGCCGGCGGGCTGCTGGCGACCGGCGCGGTGGCGAGCGGCTTCGCCGGCCGGCTGATCCCCGACGCCGCGCAGCCGGGCCAGCCGCGCGCGTACGCCGGCGTGGGCGAGTCGGTCGGCGAAACGCCGGTCGCGGCCACGGACGCGCGGGTGGTCTGGCAGGTGCCGACCGACCGCAAGCTGATCGCGCTGACGCTCGACGACGGACCGGTCCCCGCCTACACGACGCAGTACCTGGACATGCTGCGCGACCGCAAGGTGCGTGCGACGTTCAGTCTGGTCGGCGCGAGCGCGCTGGAGCACCCGGAGCTCGTCAAGCGGCAGCAGAGCCTCGGCCACCAGCTGGAGAACCACTCGTACTCGCACCTCGACCTGGGCAAGGCGTCGGTGGACGTGGCGACGCGGGAGGTCGTGCGCGGGGCGGAGATCCTCGAGCAGCTGACGGGGCGCCGACCGGAGTACTTCCGGCCGCCGCGCGGGATGGTGTCCGGCGCCGCGCTGGCCGCGGTCGGGCGGCTGAACGAGGACGTGCTGATGTGGTCGCTGCAGCTGCACGAGCGGACGAAGACGGTCGAGCAGAACGTCGCCCACGTCGTCGACAACGCCGTGCCCGGCACCATCCTGCTGGCCCACGACGCCAAGCACTCGCGCATCGACCGGCGGATCGGCCTCAAGGCGCTTCCGACCATCATCGACCGGCTGCGCGACCGCGGCTACGAGTTCGTCACGGTCTCCGAGCTGGTCGAGGCCGGCCGCCGGTCGTCATGATCCGGGCGGCGCGCAGCGGTTAAGGTCGGCGGATGCAGCCGCTGGACGTAGTCCTCTTCGTCGCGGTTGTGGTCTTTGCGGTGACCGGCTACCGGCGGGGCTTCCTGACCGCGGCGCTGTACTTCGTCGGGCTGGCCGCCGGCGCACTGATCGGCATGCAGATCGCCCCGCCGCTCGCCCGCCGCTTCGTGGACGGCTCCGGCCAGGCGCTGCTCGGCATCGTGATCGTCCTGGTGTGCGCGAGCATCGGCCAGGTGCTCGGTACGACGGTGGGCAGCGCGCTGCGCAGCCGGATCACCTGGAGCCCGGCCCGGCAGTTCGACGCGATCGGCGGCGCGCTCGTCTCGGCGTTCGGGATGCTGGTGATCGCCTGGCTGATCGCCACGGAGGTCAAGGACTCGGCGTTCACCGGGCTGGCCCGCCAGGTGCGCGGCTCGATCGTCCTCGCGGCGGTCGACAATGTCATGCCGCCGGCGCCCGACGTCACCGGGCAGTTCCGGCAGCTGGTGAGCCGTGACGGCTTCCCCGAGGTGTTCGCCGGCATCGGCAGCCGTGGCAACGCCGAGGTCCCGCCGCCGGACCCCAAGGTGCTGACCTCGCGCGCCGTCGTCACCGCGCGCAGCCGCATCCTCAAGGTGACCGGCGTCGCCAGGGCCTGCTCGCGCAAGCTCGAAGGCACCGGGTTCGTCTTCGCGCGCCGTTACGTCATGACCAACGCCCACGTCCTCTCCGGCGTGCGCGACCCGCAGGTCGAGCTCCCGGGCGGCGGCAAGCTGCCCGCGCGCGTCGTGCTGTTCGACCCGAAGCGCGACGTCGCCGTGCTGTTCGTGGAGCGGCTCACCCTCGCGCCGCTGGCCTTCACCGACAGCGCGAGGTCCGGCGCCAGCGCGGTCGTCGCCGGCTACCCCGAGGACGGTCCGTTCACCGCCGTCGCGGCACGCGTCCGCGAGGAGATCGTCGCGGTCGGGCGCGACATCTACGACCGCGGGACGGTACGGCGGCGCGTCTACTCGGTGCGCGCCCGCGTGCGGCCAGGCAACTCCGGCGGCCCGCTGCTGGCGGCGGACGGCCGGGTGTACGGCGTGGTGTTCGCGGCCGCCGCGGACAACCCCGACACCGGCTACGCGCTGACCGCCGAGGAGGTGGCCGGCGACGCGAAGAAGGGCCGGGAGCTGACCAAGGGCGTGCCGACCGGCCGGTGCAGCTGAGCGCTCACCGGTACTCGACCAGGTCCCAGCGGTTGCCGTAGAGGTCCGCGAACACGGCAACCGTCCCGTAGGCCTCGTGCCGCGGGTCCTCGAGGAACCGCACACCCGCCCGCACCAGCCGCGCGTGGTCCGCTGTGAAGTCGTCCGTCGCGAGGAAGAACGCGACGCGGCCCCCGGTCTGGTCGCCGACCCGCGCTCGCTGCGCCGGCGTCGCGGCCTGCGCGAGCAGCAGCCCCGGACCCGGCCCGCCCGGCGGCCGGACCTCGACCCAGCGCTTGCCGTCGGGCAGGGGCGTGTCCTCGACGAGCTCGAACCCGAGGCGGTCGACGTAGAAGTCGATCGCGTCGTCGTACCGGTCCACCACCAGCGTGGCCAGCGCGAGCCGCGGCACGCCTCAGCCCGGGATGCGGCGGAGCAGGACGACGAGGTCGTCGGGTCTCAGCGGCTCCAGCCCGGCCGCGTCGATGCGGTCGGCGAGCTGACCGGCCACCGCCACGACGCCGTTGATGTCGACGCCGTGGTCGGCGCCCAGGTGACGCGCGATCTTGTCGCTGCCGCTGCGCAGCAGCGACACCGCGCCGACCGGGTTGCCGCGCTGGACGTGCGTGAGCCCGACGGCGACCTGCGCCAGGCCCTGCCAGAAGCCGCGCTCGTCCTCGGGCGCCACGTGCCACACCGCCTCGAACACCTCGTGCGCGGAGAACGGCCGGCCGTCGTTGATCAGCTGCTGGCCGAGCTCGATCGCCTCGGCGGGCGGCAGCGCGACCTCCTCGTCCGCCGCCCGGAGCTGCTCGCGCGCCCCGCGCGGCAGCGGCCGTCCGGTGGCGTCCCGCGGCCGCGCGTTGCGGGCACGGCCCTGCGCGTCGCGGTCGCGGTCGCCGGTCGTCACGTCAGATTCCCTTGGCCCAGCGGGCGATCTCGGCCGACACGACGTCGGGCGCCTCCTCGGCAAGGAAGTGCCCGCGGCCCTCCAGCAGTCGCCACTCGTAGGCGCCCTCGACGTAGCGGCCGGACCCGAGGGCGGTCCGCGGCAGCACGCACGTGTCCAGCGACCCGTGCAGCTGCAGCGTCGGCGCCGCGACCGGGCGCTGCATCCGCTTGAAGTAGCGGACGCCGCTCGGCCGGGCGAGCGAGCGGACCATCCAGCGGTAGTACTCGAGCGACGTGTTGGAGACGTGCCGTACCTGGATCGCCTCGCGGTAGCGCGTCACCGCCGCCGCGTCCGGGAAACCGGGACCGGACCAGTCGCGCAGCAGCCGCTCCACCAGCGCCGCGTCGTCCCGCACCAGCGCGCGCTCCGCCGCCCATGGCGTCTGCGCGGCCACCATGTGTCGGCTGGCCCGCAGCTGGCCGCGCGGGTCCTTGAGCAGCGACTCGCGGTGCCGCATCGGGTGCGCCGCCGCGAGCACGACGAGCCGCGACACTACCTGCGGATGCAGGGTCGCCGCGGTCCAGGCGAGGACACCGCCCCAGTCGTGGCCGACGACGGTGGCCTCCCGCTCGCCGAGCGCCCTGATCAGCCCCGCCACGTCCGCCGCCAGCGTGTAGGGGTCGTAGCCGCGGGCCGGCTTGTCGCTCGCGCCGTAGCCCCGCAGGTCCGGCGCGGCCACCCGGAACCCGGCGTCCGAGAGGGTCGTCAGCTGGTGCCGCCACGTCCACCAGAACTGCGGGAACCCGTGCAGCAGCAGGATCAGCGGGCCCTGACCGGCCTCCGCGACGTGGAAGCGGACGCCGTTGGCGGACACGTCTCGGTGCTGCCACGGTCCGGGCAGCAGCAGGTCGGTGTCGGCAGGCATCATGCGCAGCCTGGCACACCTACCGGCGCTTCGGCAGGCCCCGCCGCGACTCGCGCCGCGGCGCGATCTCGACCCGCACGGTTTCCGGGTCGGTGGCGCGCCGGTGCCGACGACGCGACCGGACCGCCTTGGTGCCGGCCATGATGGCCATCAGCGCGGCGATCGCACCGAGTGTCGCCTGGATCCGGCCGCGGTTGTCGCGCGCCATCCGCCGGGGGCTGAGGCGTTGCTCGATCTGGTCGAGCGCGCGGCCCAGCTCCACCCGCGACTGCGCGATCTCCCGCTCTAGCTCCTCCGGCTGCGTGCCCACGCGACGTCCTCCTTGAGAGTCCCGATGGTGCGCTCCGGCGGACGGATGCTCGCGAAGCTCTTCTTGCCGAGCAGCCCGAGCAGCCCGGCGACGGCCAGGTAGACCACGCCGACGATGAGCGCGGCCGCCCACGGCTCGAGCCCGGCCTCCACCAGTCCGAGGGCGATCGCGGTGGACAGGAAGATCGCGGCGAAGAAGACGAGCACGCCCGCGGCGCCGAACATCCCCGCACCCTTGCCGGCGTTGGCCAGCTCGCCCTTGAGCTCGACCTTGGCCAGCTCGACCTCCTTGCGCACCAGCGTCGACAGCTCGCGGGTCGCCGTACCGACGAGGTCGCCGAGCGACGGCTCGGCGGACCGGCCGGCCGGCTCAGCGGGCCGGCCGTCCGACTGCGGGCTGACCGAGATGCTCATCGAACCTCCGATAGCGCGTGTGACCCCGGGGGCTACCCGGACCTTCCTGCGCTGACACCCTCGCACATCGAGCACAGCAGCCTCCTACGATCTGCTGCGTGCCGTTCCCGACCCGCCGCCGGCGCGCGCTGCCGCCGGACCTGCAGCCGGCGTACGACGCGTTCGGCCGCTGTGCGGCCCACGTCGACCTCGCGCAGCGGGCGATGATCCGCTGCGTCCCGAGCTCGGCGCGGTCGATGGCGATCCCGCCGGACATCGGCGCCGAGACGCTGCGGCTGGCGCTGGCCGACGCAGCCGCAGAGATGCCGGCCTGGCGGCATGCCGCCGTCGAGAGCCACTGGCAGCAGTGCGCGGCGGCGCTGGACGAGACGCTCGCCGGCGTCGACCGCGCGCTCGCTGTGGTGAAGTCGACAGTCGAGCTGGAGAACGCGCTGACCGCCGTACAGGACCTGCTCGACCCGTTGCACGCGTTCGTCGACGCCGAGCAGGCCTGGGGAGCGCTGCGCGTGCGCGGTGGGCGCTAGGGACGGAGAGCGGCGTCAGCCCGTGACGCCGGCCGGCTGCCCGTCGACCCAGGTGCGCAGCGGGTGCAGGTCCTCGCTCCACCACACCAGGTCCGCGCGCGCACCTGCCTCGATCCGCCCGAGGTCGGCACGGCCGAGCACGTCGGCCGGCACCCGGCTCGCCGCCTCGAGCGCGGCGGCAGCCGGCACGCCGACCCGCACCGAGTTCCGCACCGCGCAGTCGAGCGTCAGCGTCGACCCGGCGATGGTGCCGGCCGCGTT
>DASQMY010000341.1:0-4364 GCA_035645255.1 Mycobacteriales bacterium | reverse complement strand
GGCGGACCAGAGCCGCGCCGCGTGCGACGCCACGACGTGGCCGATCTCGGCCTCACTGGTGGCGGAGTTCAGCGCGGCGAGCACGCCGGCGAGCCGGCCGTCGACGTGGGCGACGGCACGGCGCAGCGGGAGCGCGGAGATATCCCGCGTCACCGCCCTCGGCTGCTCCATGCGTCTCCGTCCTCGACCGTTGCCCGTCCGATCGTTTCAGCCGTGCGGTCGAGAAGCCCTAGTCCATCCGGGCCATTTGTGTCCGATCTGCACCAATTTCGTGCGGGGGAGGTGGCCGGACCGCTCATCCGCTCGTCGTGGGTCATCGACCGCTCGGCGCAGCCCACCGGCAACTCGGCGAATCGCCTCTTGAGGCCCGGCCCCGCCGCCCGCACCGTGGCGGCCATCGGGGCAACGCACGATCCACGATCCGCGAGGAGGATCCGCATGGCGACTGCATCGGTGGCCAACACCGGTACGGACGGCTTCGCACTACCGCCACGCAAGATCTGGCAGGTGATCGGCGCATCGTCGGCCGGGACCGTGATCGAGTGGTACGACTTCTACATCTTCTTCTACATCTTCGGCGCGCTCGCCACGATCATATCGCCGAAGTTCTACCCGGCCGGCAACGACACCTTCGCCCTCATCGCCTACCTGTCGACCTTCGCGGTCGGCTTCGTCGTGCGGCCGTTCGGCGCGATCTTCTTCGGAGACTGCCGTGGCCGCGCAGCTTCGCCCGCAGGGCGGTGGCCGTGCCGGCCACTGCTGCGGCGGCCGTGAGCACGATCGGCGCGGCGTCCAATGTGCCCCGACGATAGCGCCGGAAAGGCGGCACCGGGGGCCGGTCTTAGCGACGCACCCACCTGGGTACCCTTCGAGCGAACGCCCGTCGACGAAGACGAGAGGAAACCCGTGCTCCGCCGCGTGCTGTTGTCCGCTTCTCGGAACAAGTGGATCGAGGAGTTCACGCGCACGTCGAGCCTCTCCCGTCCGGTGGTCCGGCGGTTCGTCGCCGGCGAGACCGTGGACGACGTCGTCCGTACGACGCGCGCGCTGGTCGCGTCCGGCCTGACGGTGAGCCTCGACCGGCTCGGCGAGGACACCGAGGACGTCGGGCAGGCGAAGGCGGTGACCTCCGCCTACCTCACGGTCCTCAGGCGGCTCGCCGACGAGGGCCTCACCGGCGGCGCGGAGGCGTCGGTCAAGCTGTCCGCGGTCGGCCAGGCGCTCGACGAGCGGCTCTGCGTCGACAACGCGCTGCAGATCGTCCAGGCAGCCGACGCCGCCGGCACCGCGGTGACGTTCGACATGGAGGACCACACCACGACCGACTCGACGCTCGCCATCCTGGCGGAGGTGCGCGCGGACTACCCGAGCACCGGCGCGGTGATCCAGGCCTACCTCCACCGCAGTGCCGCGGACGTCGAGGACCTGATCGCGGCCAAGGCCCGGGTGCGGCTGTGCAAGGGCGCCTACAAGGAGCCGGAATCCGTTGCCTGGCAGGACAAGAGCGATGTCGACCGCAGCTACGTCCGGCTGCTGACCCGGCTGATGGAGGCCGGCCACTACCCGATGGTCGCGACGCACGACCCGCGGCTGGTGTCGATCGCCGGCGAGCTGGCCCGGCGGTTCGGCCGCGCCCGCGGCTCCTACGAGTACCAGATGCTCTACGGCATCCGGCCGGAGGAGCAGAAGCGCCTGGCCGGCGAAGGCAACCAGGTCCGCGTCTACGTGCCCTACGGCGACGAGTGGTACGGCTACCTGATGCGCCGGCTCGCCGAGCGACCCGCCAACCTCGCGTTCTTCCTGCGCGCGCTCGCGAGCCGGTCGTGACCGCGCCGGTGGGGTCACCGCCCGAGGAGTTCGTCGAGCCGTGCGCGGTGGGTGCGGAGTGGAACGAGACGGCACCCCGCCCGACGCTGCTGCTGCTCGAGACCAGGCTGGTCGCGGTCGTCCGGCTGGCCGAGCCCGAGTCGGAGTCGAGCGCGCCGCCGGAGACCCGCGCGACCGACCGCGCGGCGTACGGGCTGATCGTCTTCGACCGCTGCCAGGCGTTCACGTTCGGCCCGCCCGGCGACACCGAGCTGGCCAACCACCGGCTCTTCGCACGCGGGCTCGAGGCGTCGGCGGCGCACACCGTGCCGCGGTCGTCGTGGGCCGTCGAGCTCGGGGCTCCGGACCTCACGCACTTCGTGCTGACGTTCAGCTCCGGCACGCTCGAGTGCCTCGCCAGGTCCGTGTCCAGCGGCCGCCGCGTCGCGACGCTGGAAGAGGTGCTCGCGCACATCGGCAGCTGGCTGTCGTGAGGTGCTCGAAGGTCCGCTAGCCTCGCGGGCATGACGACTCTCGCGATCCTGGGCGCCGGCAAGATGGGCGAGGCGCTGCTGTCCGGGCTGCTCCGATCCGGTACGCCGGCGGGCGACATCGTGGTCACCACCCGCCGCGACGACCGCGGCAAGCTGCTCGAGGAGCGGTACGGCGTGAGTGCCGTCGCGACGTCCGACGCGTCGTCGCGCGCGGAGACGCTGGTGATCGCCGTGAAGCCGCAGGACATGGCGGCGCTGCTGACCGAGCTGACCTCGTCGGTCACCACGGACAACCTCATGGTGTCGGTCGCGGCCGGCATCCCGACCGCGTTCATCGAGAAGCGGCTGGCCGACGGCGTGCCGGTGGTGCGGGTCATGAGCAACACCCCGGTCCTCGTCGACGAGGCGATGAGCGCGATCTCGGCGGGGCGGCACGCGACCGAGCTGCACCTGCAGCGGGCCGAGGACCTGCTGCGGCACGTCGGCAAGGTGCTCCGGGTGCCGGAGTCACAGCAGGACGCCGTCACGGCACTGTCCGGCAGTGGTCCGGCGTACTTCTTCTACCTGGTCGAGGCGATGATCGACGCCGGGATCCTGCTCGGCCTGCCGCGCACGGTCGCCGCCGACCTGCTGGTGCAGACCGCGATCGGCTCGGCGGTGATGCTGCGCGACACCGGTGAGCACCCGGTGAAGCTGCGTGAGGCCGTCACCTCACCCGGCGGTACGACGATCAGCGCCGTCTACGAGCTGGAGAAGCACGGCGTGCGCGCCGCTCTGATCTCCGCGATCGAGGCGGCCCGCGACCGCAGCCGCGAGCTCGCCGACGGCCACGACTGACCGCTGCTGCGTCTTGTGTCACATTGTGGCGCCGACACGCCGTACCGCTACGGGGTGTCGCCGCCCGGTCGGTACACAAGATGTGCGCCGCCGACCCAAGCGCGGCGGTACGGCGTCAGTGCAGCAGGATCCGGCGCAGATGGCGCGACGCGTAGGCCATGCCGGCCGTGCCGAGGATCGCCAGGTACAGGACGTGGCCGAGCATCGACCAGCCGACGTCGCCCAGCGTCAGCCCGCGCAGCAGAGCGACGCCGTGGTAGAGCGGCGTGGCACGGACCACCCAGCGCCAGCCCTCGCCGTACTGCTCGAGCGGGAAGAACGTCGCCGAGAACAGGAACATCGGCATGATCGCCAGCTGGATCTTGTCGAAGTCGACCCAGCTCCTGACGTGGGTCGTCACCGCGAGCCCGAGCCCGCCGAAGCAGAAGCCGATGAGCAGCGCTGCCGGCAGCAGCAGCACCGACCACCACGACTCGAACAGGCCCATCGCGGCCATCACCACGAGGAACAGCACGCTCTGGATGCCGCACCGGATGAGCGCCCAGCCGAGCTCGCCGAACGCCACGTCGCGCACGCTGAGCGGCGTCGCGACCATGGTGTCGAAGGTCTTGGCGTAGCGGAGCTTGAAGTAGAAGTTGAACGTCGTGTCGAACGTCACGCCGTTCATCGCGCTGGAGGCGAGGAACGCCGGCGCGACGAACGTCACGTAGTCGATCGGCCGGCCGCCCGGGCCGGCGACCGTGCCGACGAGCACGCCGAGCCCGACCTGGGCCGAGAGCAGGAAGAACAGCGGCTCGAGCGCGCCGGACGCGACGATGACCCAGTTGCGCCGGTAGGCGACGACGTTGCGCTCGACGACCCGGCTCGCGCGCCCGCCGCCGAAGAAGCCGAGCGGGATGGCCCGCTGCAGCGTCGCGACGCTCACGAGGACAGCCGCCGGCGGTAGGTGTGCGCGGCGAGCAGCACGCCGAGCGCGGACAGCGCGGCCAGATAGCCGACGTGCACGGCGGTGCTGCCGGCGGTCGCCGTACCGAGGACGATGTCGCGGCAGAGGTCGACGCCGTGCCAGAGCGGGGTCAGGTAGGCGGCTCCGCGCAGCCAGGCGGGCAGCTGCTCGACGGGGAAGAACGTCGCCGAGAACAGGAACATCGGCATGATCGCCAGCTGGATCTTGTCGAAGTCGACCCAGCTCCTGACGTGGGTCGTCACCGCGAGCCCGAGCCCGCC
>DASQMY010000340.1:0-12460 GCA_035645255.1 Mycobacteriales bacterium | reverse complement strand
GCGATGATGCACGCGCAGGGGCAGTCCGACCCCGACGAGGACGTGCTCGAGGACGCCGTCGCGTTCGCCGGCGTCGCGAAGTACCCGGCCCGGGTGAAGTGCGCGCTCCTGGGCTGGATGGCCTGGAAGGACGCCGTGCTCCAAGCCCACGCGGGCGACGCCCGCGCGACGCTGACCACCACCAGCACACCCGAGGAGAAGCTGTCGTGACCGACGAAGCCGGCACCACCAAGGTCGCCCGAGTCGAGGACGTCGAGGAGGCGATGAAGGACGTCGTCGACCCCGAGATCGGGATCAACATCGTCGACCTCGGCCTGGTCTACGGCGTCAGCGTCGACGAGGGCAACGTCGCGACTCTCGACATGACGCTCACCTCGGCGGCGTGCCCGCTGACCGACGTGATCGAGGACCAGACCCGTGCGGCGCTCGACGGCATCGTCGACGGCTACAAGATCAACTGGGTCTGGATGCCGCCGTGGGACGTCTCGAAGATCACCGAGGACGGCCAGGAGCAGATGCGCGCGCTGGGCTTCAATGTTTAATGGCGCTCGCTTCGCTCGCGCGGGGGTTCGCCTCTTTCCCGGTCGGCGGCTCACCCCGATCCGCTCGCCTACCGCCTCTGCCCATCTATCCGGAGACCCTGCTCGCCTTGCTCACCGTCACTGACCTGGAGCTTCGCGCCGGGCCGCGCGTCCTGATGCAGGGCGTCACCTACCAGGTGGCGCCCGGTGACCGCGTCGGCCTCGTCGGCCGCAACGGCGCGGGCAAGACGACGATGCTCCGGGTGCTCGCCGGCGAGGGTCAGCAGGCAGCAGGGTCGGTCACCTGCAAGGGCGACATCGGCTACCTGCCGCAGGACCCGCGCAGCGTCGAGATGACCGAGCTGGCCCGGGACCGCATCCTGTCTGCGCGGGGCCTCGACGACATCATCCGCAAGATGCGCGAGTGCGAAGGGCAGATGGCGTCGGCGGTCGACGAGACCCGCGACGCCGCGATGGAGCGTTACGGCAAGCTGGAGGAGCGCTTCCAGTCCCTCGGCGGCTACGCCGTCGAGTCCGAGGCCGCCGCGATCTCCTCGTCGCTCGGCCTGCCGGAGCGCGCGCTGATGCAGCCGCTCGGGACGCTGTCCGGCGGCCAGCGCCGCCGGGTCGAGCTGGCGCGCATCCTGTTCTCCGGCGCGAGCACGCTGCTGCTCGACGAGCCGACCAACCACCTGGACGCCGACTCGATCACCTGGCTGCGCGACTTCCTGCGCGCCCACAAGGGCGGGCTGATGGTCGTGAGCCACGACGTCGAGCTGCTCGAGGCCGTGGTCAACCGGGTCTTCCACCTCGACGCGAACCGCGCGGAGATCGACCTCTACAACGTCGGCTGGAAGACCTACCTCGGCCAGCGGGAGACCGACGAGCGGCGCCGCAAGCGCGAGCGGGCCAACGCCGAGTCCAAGGCGACGCAGCTCAAGGCGCAGGCCGACAAGATGCGGGCGAAGGCGACCAAGGCCAAGGCCGCGCAGGGGATGGACCGGCGCGCCGAGCGGCTGCTCGCCGGACTCGACCAGGCAAGGCAGGCCGACAAGGCGGTCCGGGTGAAGTTCCCCGACCCCGCGCCGTGCGGGCGGACACCACTGCTCGCCAGGGAGCTGTCGAAGTCCTACGGGTCCCTGGAGATCTTCACCGACGTCGACCTGGCGATCGACAAGGGCTCGCGGGTCGTCATCCTCGGCCTCAACGGTGCGGGCAAGACGACGCTGCTGCGGCTGCTCGCCGGCATCGAGCCCAGCGACACCGGCGAGGTCATCGCCGGGCACGGCCTGCGGCTGGGCTACTACGCGCAGGAGCACGAGACGATCGACCCCGAGCGGACGGTGCTCGAGCACATGCGCTCAGCGGCGCCGGAGACGCAGGAGCCGGGACTGCGCAAGATCCTCGGCGCCTTCCTGTTCAGCGGCGACACAGTGCACCAGCCGGCCGGCACGCTGTCCGGAGGTGAGAAGACGCGGCTCGCGCTCGCCGGGCTGGTGACCAGCCAGGCCAACGTGCTGCTGCTCGACGAGCCGACCAACAACCTCGACCCGATCAGCCGCGCCGAGGTGCTCAAGGCGATCGCCACCTACACCGGCGCGATCGTGCTCGTCACGCACGACGAGGGCGCAGTCGAGGCGCTCCAGCCGGAGAAGGTCATCCTGCTGCCCGACGGCGTCGAGGACTCGTGGAGCGACGACCTGAGCGAGCTGGTCGCGCTCGCCTAGCGCGCGATCGCGGCAACCGTCGCCTGCGTGAGCGCGACCAGATCGCCCGGCGCGAGCTCTATCTCCAGCCCGCGCCGGCCGGCGCTGACGTACACCGTGTCGAACGCCGACGCGGACTCGTCGACGACCGTGGCCAGCCGCTTGCGCTGACCGAGCGGGCTGATGCCCCCGACGACGTAGCCGGTCGCCCGTTGCGCGAGCAGGGGGTCGGCCATCGCAGCGCGCTTCCCGCCGGCTGCAGCGGCGAGTGCCTTCAGGTCCAGCTGCTCCGACACGGGTACGACCGCCACGACGAGACGCCCGTCGACGTCGGCGACGAGCGTCTTGAAGACCCGGTCGGTGCTCTGGCCGAGCGCCGCCGCCGCCTCGTCGCCGTACGACTGCGCAGTGGGGTCGTGGCTGTACTCGTGCGTCCTGAACTGCACGCCGGCCCGCTCCGCCGCAACGGTCGCCGGCGTGCCGCGGCCGCTCACCGCAGCCGCTCGGTGGTGGCCCTCATGACGACAGACCGTAACGGGTGCAGCCGGCGGTGCGCGGGGCAGTATGCATGCCATGGTCGTGGAGCTCGATCTCACCGAGGAGCGGCAGGCGCAGCTGGCCGGTGCCCTCGAGGGGCAGCAGCGCCGCTTCGCCGCGATCCGCTACGGGACGCAGTTCCGTGCCGGGATCGCGCGCGTGGTGCTCAACCCGGATGCACCGCTGGCGATGTGCAACTACGCCTCGTCGCTGATCGGCTCACCGGAAGCGGCCGCCGGAACGCTGGCTTCGCTGCCCGGCGTATGGGAAGAGGCCGGGCTGCACCAGGTCTTCGTGCTCGACTCGCCGGCGAGTCTGCCGGAGCTCGGCGTCGTCGCGGAGGAGGCCGAGTACGACGCGGTCGAGGAGCTGTCGGTGATGCTGCTCGTCGACGCGCGGCGGCTGATGGAGGGCGAGCCTGGTGCACTGACCACGCCGCTGCCGGAGGCGCTGGAGGACGACGTCGCGGCGGTGCTGGCCGACGCCTACGGATATCCCCGGCGGGTCGAGGACGCACTGGCGGGGCTCTACGGGCAACGCCTCGACGACCCTCGCGTGCTCGCCGTCGGCGCCGAGGTCGAGGGCCGCCTCGTCGGCGTGGCCACCGCGTTCGTCGAGGACCGGATGGCGATGGTGGCCGACGTCGGTGTCATGACCGATCACCGGGGCCGCCGGTTCGGTCGCGCGCTGGCCAGCGCGGTCGTCGCGCAGTGCCTCACCGCCGGCGCAACGCTGGTGTGGCTCTCGGCCGAGGCCGGTGGGCGGGTCGAGCGTTTCTGGTCCGGTGTCGGGTTCGAGACGGCGTACGACGCGGTCACCTACCACCGCCGGATCTAGAAAGATCACCGCACCGGTGGCCAGCCGGGCGGTCCTGGTGCATGATCGAGTCCGGGTTCTCACAAGGGATCCGATGCCCAGCCCGCACACCAGTGGCCCGTGGAGGACGTTGTGGCGGACGCCTTGAAGAAGGGCAGCCGGGTAACCGGCGCAGAGCGCGACAAGCTCGCGACTGACCTTCGCAAGAAGTACGACGCCGGCCAGAGCATCCGCACACTCGCGGAGACGTCGGGACGTTCATACGGATTCGTGCACCGGATCCTGTCGGAGTCCGGCGCGACGCTGCGCGGGCGCGGTGGCGCGACAAGAGGCAAGTCCAAGAAGTAGCGTTGGCGCGCAATCCCTTGCGTCGTAAGGGATCGCGCGTCGAGCGTCGCGAGACCGAACGCTGGTGCAGGTGATGAGCGCTTCGGTGCCGCGCGTTTTACCCCTCTGCGCATGCGGCGTGTTGACACCGCCCATGCGCGCGTAGCCGCCATCATCCGTGCTGGGAGACGTCCGGTCTTCCAACGGTCGAGGAGGTTTGCGGTGCCCGCGACGAAGCCGGCGGCAAAGAAGGCCGCCACCAAGAAGTCCACGGCAAAGCCGGCGGCGAAGGCAGCGGCAAAGAAGACCGCCACGTCGTCCGCCGCGAAGAAGGCAGCACCAGCGAAGAGGTCGACGGCAGCCACGAAGACCACGGCTGCGAAGAAGACAACCGGCGCGAAGAAGACGACGGCCCGCAAGCCAGCGGCCGCCAAGAAGACCACCGCGGCGAAGAAGACGACCGCGGCGAAGCGGACGGCGTCGGCGCGCAAGCCAGCGGCGGCGAAGAAGACCACGACGGCACGCAAGCCGGCCGCCAGGAAGGCGTCGACGACGACGAGGTCGACGGCGGCAAAGGGCACGCAGACCGCCGCCGCCAAGAAGCTGGCCGCCAAGAAGCTCGCTGCCAAGCCGGCAGCGGCGAAGAAGACGACGACGAGGTCGGCGGCCAAGAAGGCGCCGGCGAAGAAGGCGACGACGGCACGGAAGTCCGCCGCGCGCTCGTAGCGGGCAGCTCGGCACCGACAGCGGACGGAGTCGCGGGACCGCCGCGATCCCGTCCGCTGTCGCATGTGGAGGGCGGCGCCGGTCATCATGGCCTCCGCGACCGCGACGCCGGCTTCGCCGATGAGAAGGGAGCGAACTTGCCCGACGCGGCAGCACTCGCACCGCACGGCGTCCGGTACGACGAGGACGGCGCCGTCGGCACCGTCACGCTCGACCGGCCGGACCGGCTCAACGCGCAGACCCCCGGCATGTGGCGCGCGCTCGCCGAGCTGGGTCGCTCGCTCACCGGCGACGTCCGCGTCATCGTGCTGCGCGGCGCCGGACGCGCGTTCTCCGCCGGGCTCGACACCGCGATGTTCACGCCGGACGGGTTGCCGGGGGAACCGACGCTCGCCGACCTCGCGATGATGGCGGACGACGCGGCGGACGCGGCCATCGCGCGGTTCCAGGACGCGTTCACCTGGTGGTCCCGACCAGACATCGTCTCGATAGCCGCGGTGCAGGGGCACGCGGTCGGTGCCGGCTTCCAGCTCGCGCTCGGCTGCGACCTGCGCATCGTCGCCGACGATGCGCAGCTGTCCATCGCGGAGGTGAACCGCGGGATCATCCCCGACCTCGGCGGCACCGGCGCGTTGGTCGACCTGGTCGGCTACCCGCGCGCGCTCGAGCTGTGCGTCACCGGTCGGCGCGTCGGCGCGCAGGAGGCGGTGCAGCTCGGGATCGCGCTCGTCGCCGTACCGCCGGGTGAACTGGACCACGCCGCGCGGGACCTCGCCGCGGCGGTCGTCTCGGCGCCGCGCGACGCGGTCATCGAGACCAAGTCGCTGCTGCGCGGCGCCGCCAGGCGAAGCGACAGCGAGCGGCTCGCCGCCGAGCGGGCGGCTCAGCTGCGCCGGCTGCGCGACCTGGCGGGGGCGGGCGAGTGACCCGCAGTCGCGGACTCGCCGCGGGGTGCCGCCGAAGTAATCCCGCGCTTCCTGTTTCGGCCAGGTCGACGGACGGGTAGGACGCTGTCAGTACCCAGGGACGGGACCTAGCCGACGAGAGGCGGAAGACATGTACATCGGTGGTGGCGTCATCGCCCTCATTCTGATCATCCTGCTGCTGCTCTGGCTGTTCTGAGCACAGCGCGCACCAGCGAGACCGTCACCCTCCGGTGGCGGTCTCGACTTTTTTCCGGTTCCGGGCGAGAAAGACGGGCCGCCGGGCTAGCGTGAAGTCGGACATCGGCCGATAGGCAGGTGTCGCCCCCGCGCAGTCAGGAGCCGCACGTTGCCCGACCGTCAGCCTGCGAACCTCCGCGTCGGCGGCCAGGCGCTCGCCGACGGCGTGCTGATGCGCGCGGGGCTGATCTGGGCGGTCGCGCGCGCCGACGGGTCCATCGAGACCGGGACGCTGCCCCGCCAGCCGTTCGCCGACGTGCCGCTGGTCCGCGTCCTGACCGGGCTGGCGCCGTCGCTGGTGCGGGGATTGCGGGCCATGCGGGTCCGCACGCGCGGCCGGAAGGTCCCGGTCCGCGTCCGGTGGTCACTGCCGCTGTTCCTGCTCGTACCGTTCGCGATCGACGTCCTGCTCGGCCAGCTCATCCCCTCGTCGGCCACGGTCGCCTGGCAGTCCGCCGGCCGGTCGTTCCTCGCGGTCTCCCTCCAGCTCGCCGCGCTGCGGCTGGTGCTGCCCGCGGTCATGTGGCGCTACCACGGCGCCGAGCACAAGGCGGTCGCCGCCTACGAGGCCGGTGTCGACATCAACGACGTCGACGCGGTCCTCGGCTTCTCGCGCGTCCACCCGCGCTGCGGGACCAACGTGGTCGCCGTACTGCTGCTCTTCGCGCTCATCCCGGTGCAGACCAACATCGCGGTCACGGTCATCCTCTGGGTCGGCCTGCTCGCCGGAGCCGTGGAGCTCGTGTCCGGTGCGGCCAAGACCCCGCTGCGCCCGGTCGCCAGGTTCGTCCTGTGGGGCGGCCGGCTGCTGCAGCGCTACGTCACCACGTCGGAGCCGTCCCGCGAGGAGCAGGCGGTCGCCTGCCGGGCGCTCGCCGCCTGCCTCGCCGCGCTGTCCGTCACGATCCCCGCCCAGCAGGGCCGGAGCACCGAGCCGGCCCGCGCGGCAGCCTGACGGGAAGCATTTCGCGGTCCTGACCGTTCCCCGGCCATGGACCCGATGCAGCGTGCGTACATGCGGTCATTCCGACCGCACGACGAGGTCGCGGGCGACCAGAAGCTCAAACCGGGCACGGTCCGGCGGATCGTCGGCTTCGCGCGTCCCTACCGCCGCGAGCTGGCGATCTTCATCGGGATCGTCATCGCGGACGCCATCATCTCGGTCGCCACCCCGCTGCTGTTCGGCCGCATCATCGACGACGGCATCGCCCGCCAGGACGTCGCGCTCGTGACCAATCTCGCGCTCGTCGTCGCGGGCCTGGCGATCTTCAGCGCCGGGCTCTCACTGGCGCAGCGGTTCTACTCCTCGCGGATCGGCGAGGGCCTGATCTACGACATGCGCTCCAAGGTCTTCGACCACGTGCAGCGCATGCCGATCGCCTTCTTCACCCGGACGCAGACCGGCGCCCTGGTCAGCCGGCTCAACAACGACGTCATCGGCGCGCAGCAGGCCTTCACCTCGACGCTCTCCGGTGTGGTGTCGAACGTGATCGGCCTGGTGCTGACGGTCGCCGTGATGCTCCGACTGTCGTGGCAGATCACGCTCGTATCGCTCGTGCTGCTGCCGGTCTTCATCCTGCCGGCGCGGCGGGTCGGGCTGAAGCTGCAGGCGATCACCCGTGAAGGCATGGCGCTCAACGCGTCGATGAACACCACGATGACCGAGCGCTTCAACGTCTCCGGCGCGCTGCTGGTCAAGCTCTTCGGCCGGCCCGACGAGGAGGCGGCCGACTTCAGCGCGCGGGCCGGACGGGTCCGCGACATCGGCATCAAGTCGGCGATGTACAGCCGGACGTTCTTCGTGGCCCTGACGCTCGTGGCGTCACTGGCGACCGCGCTGGTCTACGGCGTCGGCGGACGGCTGGCGGCGCAGGGCGAGCTGTCCGTCGGCACGGTCGTCGCCCTCGCCGGGCTGCTCGCCCGGCTGTACGGTCCGCTCACCGCGCTGTCGAACATCCGCGTCGACGTGATGTCAGCGCTGGTCAGCTTCGAGCGGGTCTTCGAGATCCTCGACCTCGAGCCGATGGTGGCCGAGCGCCCGGGCGCGGCCGTGCTCCCAGGCACCGCGCCGACGATCGAGTTCGACCACGTGCAGTTCCGCTACCCGAGCGCCGCCGAGGTCTCCCTGGCGTCGCTCGAGTCGGTCGCCCGGCTGGACGCCACCACCGGCCAGCAGGTGCTGCACGACGTCACGTTCCGCGCGGAGCCCGGGCAGCTGATCGCGCTCGTCGGCCCGTCCGGCGCCGGCAAGACGACCATCTCCATGCTGCCCACGCGGATGTACGACGTGCAGTCCGGCAGCGTCCGGATCAACGGTGTCGACGTCCGCGACGTGACGCTGCAGTCGCTGCGCGACTCCATCGGCATGGTGACCCAGGACGCGCACATGTTCCACGACACCATCCGCAGCAACCTGGTCTACGCGCGGCCAGGGGCGACCGAGCCCGAGCTCGAGGCCGCGTGCCGCGCGGCGCAGATCTGGGACCTGGTCGCCGGCCTGCCGGACGGCCTCGACACCGTCGTCGGCGACCGCGGTTATCGGCTCAGCGGCGGCGAGAAGCAGCGGCTCGCGATCGCCCGGCTGCTGCTGAAGGCGCCTGGCATCGTCATCCTGGACGAGGCGACCGCGCACCTGGACAGCGAGTCCGAGCTCGCCGTACAGCAGGCGCTGCGCTCCGCGCTGATGGGCCGGACGTCGCTGGTCATCGCGCACCGGCTGTCGACGATCCGCGACGCCGACCGCATCCTCGTCATCGACGACGGGCGCGTGGTCGAGTCGGGCACCCACGAGGAGCTGCTGGAGGCCGCCGGCCTCTACTCCGAGCTGTACCAGACGCAGTTCGCCCGCCAGCTCCCGGTCGCCTAGAACTTCACCGGTTTCGGCACCGTCGTGCCCGGATTCCGCATACAACGGTGCCGAAACCGCGTCCTCCGGCGTCCTAGCCGGCGCCGCCGGCGTTCTCCCCGCCGGTGCCGCCCATTTCGTCGGGGCTGACGTCGCTCATCTGGTCGGGGTCGCTGCTCGCAGGCGTGCCGACCGCGTCGCCCAGACCGTCGCCGCCGAGCCCGTCGTCGCTCAGGCCGTTGGCGTCGAGGCCGATGTCCTGCGAGTCCTCGTCGTCGACCTGTGCCGCGGCGCCGCCGCCGACACCCTGGCCGCCGCCCACGCGGTCCAGCACGCCCTCCTGGCCGTCCAGCTCGTTCGGGTCGTTGCTGTAGGTCGACTGCTCACTCATCGGCGCTGCTCCTGTCGTCGGGGCCCGGTGACCTACCCGCGAACGCGGCTACGATGCGCCGGTGACCGACCGACACATCGTCGCGATGGGCGGCTTCGGGCTGTCGCTGGAGCGTCCGGCGCTGCTCGACTTCGCGCTCGGACTGACCGGTCGTGACCGCCCGTCCGTCTGCTTCGTCCCTACGGCGTCCGCGGACCGTGACGAGGCGACGACCGGCTTCTACCGCGCGATCAGCGGCAAGGGGGACGGCCGCGACCTGCCGCTCTTCGCGCGGACCGTCCAGGACCTGCGGGCGTTCGTCCTCGACCACGACGTCGTCTACGTTGCGGGGGGCAACACCGCCAACGCGCTCGCGGTGTGGCGTGCGCACGGTCTCGATGCGGTGCTGCGCGAGGCGTGGGAGAGCGGCGTCGTCATGTGCGGCGCCAGCGCCGGCGCCAACTGCTGGTTCCAGGCGTCGAGCACCGACTCGTTCGGCCCGGACCTCGCGCCGCTGCACGACGGCCTCGGCTTCCTGGCCGGCGGGTTCTGCCCGCACTACGACGGCGAGGTACGCCGCCGCCCGCGGCTGCACGAGTTCGTCGCCGCCGGCTTCCCCGACTGCTACGCCGCCGACAACTTCTCGGCGACGCACTTCGTCGGCACGGAGCTCGCGGAGGCGATCGCCTCTAACGACGGCGCCACCGTCTACCGCGTGACCGGCGGACCGGACGGCGTGCAGGAGGAAGCGCTGCCCACCCGGCTGCTGCGGTAGCTACAGCGCGCGCAGCGCGCCGCCGTCGACCGGGATCGCGGCACCGGTCACGAACGACGCCGCCGGCGACAGCAGGAACGCCGCCACCCGCCCGAACTCCGCGGGGTCGCCGTACCGGCGCAGCGGGATCGTCGCCTCGTTGGCCCGCCGCGTGGCGGCCGGGTCGGCCGTCCCGTCGTCCAGGGAGCGGGTGCGGTCGGTCTCGATCCGGCCGGGCAGCAGCGAGTTGACCCGTACGCCGGACGGCCCGAGCTCGTCGGCGAGCGTCTTGGCGACCATCGCGAGCCCGGGCCGCAGCCCGTTGGACACGGCGAGCCCACCGATCGGCGAGCGCACCGACGAGGACAGGACGAACGCGAGCGCACCGCCGGCGCCCAGCTGCGAGCCGACGACGCGGCCGGTGCGCACCGCGCCGAGGAACACCGACTCGAACGCCGACCGCCACTGCTCGTCGTCGACGTCGCCGACGCCGCCGGACGGTGGCCCGCCGACGCTGATGAGGGCGCCGTCCAGCCGGCCCCAGCGCTCGTGGGCGAGCGCGCACAGCCGGTCCGGCGTGTCCGGGTCGGCGAGGTCGCCGCCGAGGCCCACCGCCCGTTCCGCGCCGAGAGCCTGGACGGCCGCGTCGAGCGGCTGCGCCGACCGCCCGCAGACGACGACTCGGGCACCGTCCTGGACGAGTGCGTCCGCGGTGGCCCGGCCGAGGCCGCGGCTGCCGCCGGTGACGAGGTAGACGCGGTCGCGGAGCTGCAGATCCACCTGTGGCCTCCCCCCGGTGCGTGAAGGGCTGCGCGGCCGCCGGCCGCCGCCGCGTCAGGCTGGGAAGGCAATCACCGTTGCCAGCTCGTCGTCCACCCCGGCGAAGTGCTGGCGCAGCAGGACGTCCATCTCGTCGGCGGGCATCGGCCGCGCGAAGAAGTAGCCCTGGCCCAGCTCGCAGCCGAGCGACAGCAGCTCGCGCGCCTGCCACGGGTGCTCGATGCCCTCGGCGAGGATCTGCAGGTGCAGCGTCTGGCCGAGGCCGACGATCGCGTTGGCGAACGCGGACACCTCGGGGCTCTCGCCGATGCCGTCGACGAACGGCTTCGCGATCTTGAGGATGTCGATCGGCAGCCGCCGCAGGTAGCTCAACGAGGAGTAGCCGGTCCCGAAGTCGTCCATCGCGATCCGCACACCGAGCTCGCGGAGCTCGTTGAGGACGCCGATGGTGAACTCGGAGTCCTGCAGCATCACGCCCTCGGTGATCTCCAGGATCAGGCTGCCCGGCCGCAGCCCGGACACCGTCAGGCAGTCGGCGACCATGGCGACCAGCCCGGGCTGCTGGAACTGCACGGGGGAGAGGTTGACGCTCATCGCGAGCGGCTCGTCGGGGTAGAGCTGCTGCCAGATCGCCCCCTGCCGGCAGGCGTGCTGCAGCACGTAGCGCCCGATCGAGATGATCAGACCGGTCTCCTCGGCGAGCCCGATGAAGGTGTCGGGGTAGATCAGGCCGCGGACCGGGTCGTTCCACCTGACCAGTGCCTCGAGGGCGACGAGCCGCCCCGTCGAGAGCACGTGGAACGGCTGGTAGTGGATGGAGAAGTCGCCGCGCGCGGCGGCCCGCTGCAGGTCGCTCGTCAGCTCGTGCCGGAGGACCACAGCGGCGCGCATGCTCGGCTCGAAGACCTTGAAGCGGCCCTTGCCGTCGGCCTTGGCCATGTACATCGCGAGGTCGGCGTTGCGGAGCAGCTCGTCGGCAGCTGAGACGTCGCGGCTGGTCCCGATCCCGACGCTGGCCCGCACATGGACGGCCTGACCGGCCACCTGGACGGGCAGCCGGAGCGAGTGGGTGATCCGCGCGGCGACGCGGGCGGCGTCCTCGGGACCTGCGATGTCCTCGAGGAGTACGGCGAACTCGTCGCCGCCGAGCCGGGCTCCGGTGTCCCCAGGTCGCAGGCAGCTGGTGACCCGCTGCGCCACGGCGATGAGCAGCTGGTCGCCGGCGGCGTGGCCGAGGGTGTCGTTGACCGTCTTGAAGTCGTCCAGGTCGATGAACAGGACGCCGCACTCGCTCTCGTCGCGCTCCAGCCGGGCGAGCGCGTGCACCACCCGGTCGGCGAACAGCGACCGGTTGGCCAGCCCGGTGAGCGGGTCGTGGAACGCCTGGTGGGTCAGCTGCTGCTCGAGGGCCCGCAGCTGCGCGAGCGACTCGCCGAGGTGGCCGTTCTGCAGCGCGACGCTGGCGTGGTTGGCGAGGGTGCCGAACAGCCGAAGGTGCTCGGAGTCGAACGTGTTGGAGTCGCCGAGGCGGTTGCCGATCAGGAAGTACCCGAGCACCCGAGTCTCGCCGCGGAGCGCGGCGACGAGCGCGTTGCGCAGACCGCGCGCCTCCAGGATCGCGGCCAGCCCGTGGTCCAGCTGCCCCTGCAGCAGCAGCGAAGGCTCGCCCTCGAGCCTGGCGAGCAGTGCCGCGACGGTCGCGGGGTCGACCGGCGCCATCTTCGTGAGAACGCCGTCGTCGTCGATGCTCGTGCGCAGGGCGGGCGATCCGGGATCGCTGCCGAGCAGGAGCATCTCCGCCGACTCCGACCGGAACATCTGCTGGGCGTTCGTCACGAGCGAGCAGACCGCGGTCTCGAGCTCTGGCGTCTCGTTGAGGATGCGCGTCGACTCGTACAGGAACTCCAGGCTCTCG
>DASQMY010000339.1:0-2153 GCA_035645255.1 Mycobacteriales bacterium | reverse complement strand
CCGCCCAACATCGAGCAGGCCGACCTCGTCTCCTACGGGATCTTCGGGCTGATCGACGCGATCCAGAAGTTCGACCTCGAGCGCGCGATCAAGTTCGAGACCTACGCGATCTCGCGGATCAAGGGCGCGATCATCGACGAGCTGCGGGCGATCGACTGGATCCCGCGCTCGGTCCGGTACAAGGCGCGCGAGGTCGAGAAGGCCTACGCCGCGCTCGAGGCGCGGCTGCACCGCACGCCGACCGAGCCCGAGGTGGCCGCGGAGCTCGGCATCGCGCTCGAGGACCTTCACGCGATCTTCAGCCAGGTCTCGTTCGTCAACGTCGTCGCCCTCGACGAGCTGCTCAACGTCGGCGGTGAGCGCGGCGACAAGCTGTCGCTGGTCGACACGCTCGAGGACACCAAGGCCGAGGACCCGGTCATGGCGTTCGAGACCGAGGAGACGAAGTACCTCCTCGCCAAGGCGATCAACACGCTGCCCGAGCGCGAGAAGATCGTCGTGACGCTCTACTACTACGAGGGTCTGACGCTCGCCGAGATAGGCCAGGTCCTAGGCGTGACCGAGAGCCGGATCTGCCAGATGCACACCAAGGCGGTCCTGCAGCTCCGCGGCAAGCTCAACGACCAGAAGGACTGACGGGTTCAGCACGTTGGTCGAGCGGCCGACGACGCCGTGGCGACGACGACGCACGACTGGGCGTCGACCGTGGACGCCGACCACCTCGTCGCCATCCGGGCGCGCGCGCAGGACCTCGCGCCAAGCGGCGCCCTGCACCTGCTCCTCGAGGTGCTCGCGTACGCCGCCGACGAGGCGTCGGTGTGCGGCCGAGGCAGCTGCCGCGTCACGCTCCACCGTGACTGCTCGGTGTCCGTCGCCGACGACGGCCGCGGGACCGACACGCGATTCGACGAGCGGGGTCAACCGGTGAAGAGGCCTGTCATGTCGACGCCGGATGTCAGCTTCTTCGAAGCGTCGGACCCGCCGCTGCTGCCCGAGGGCGATCCCCGGCGCGGCATGTCGGTCGTCGCCGCGTTCAGTGCGTGGCTGCTGCACGGCAACCGGCGCAGCGACGGCGCCTGGACCCAGCGCTACCGGTACGGCGTTCCGGACACCGACCTACGGCCCTCGCGGCCGACGACAGCACCGGTACCACGGTCCACTTCATGCCTGGACCGCTCGGTGCGGCCGTGCTGCGAGGTCGGCGTGGTCCTCACCGACTGGCGAGATCTCGCCGTCGAGCTCACCGACGCGCGCTGACGCTGAGCCCGCGCGAGCCCGACGAACCGCCGGCCGAGGGCACCCGCGGGGCGGCGCAGCTACGCGAGGTCGCTGACGCGCGGCGGCCGTGGCCGGCTTGCTCGTGATCGCCTCCCGGGCGGGTCACGGCGCGCGCGCCCGCGGGAGTGCCGCTGTCATGCGGCGGTTCGCGAACCGCCGACCGACGGCGAACAGCAGCGCGGATCCGACCAGTACGGCGGTGGGATGTCGTCGGCGCGGCCGAGGGGCCGTCGCGCCACGCGCACGGCCGGTGGCCGCAGTCGCGACCTGGTGACCGGCCGCATCCGGACCGCCACCGCCGGCGGCGCCGGCGGACCCCCACCGCGGCAGCAGCCGCACCGGCCGGGCGCCGAGCAGCGACATCGGGTCCAAGTAGGTCTCCCCGCGGCGCACCCCCCAGTGCAGGATGTAGCGCGCCGGCCGCGCCGGGTCGTGGCCGGCGGTCAGCCGGCCGATCGGGTCGCCGCGGGCGACGACGTCGCCGACCCGCAACGACGCCTCGAGCGGCTCGTACGTCGTCCGTAGCGCGCCGTGGGCGACTGCGACGACCCCACGCCCGGCCAACCGACCGGCGTACGCGATCCGCCCGGAGCCGGCCGCTCGCACCTCGGCCCGCGCTGAGCCGGCCAGGTCCACGCCGCGGTGACCCGCGCCCCAGCGGACCGCGGGCGGCCGGAACGGCGTGGTGACGTCGAGCGGCCCGCTCAGCGGAGCGACCCAGCGGCCGGATGCCCGGGGCGGCGCCGGCGCGGCGACGGCGGACAGTGTGCCGCCGAGCAGAAGGGCAGGCGCGACGGTCAGCAGCAGTGCGGCGGCCGCGACAACGGCGCACCTGCGATTCGGCATTCGAATAGCGTCGTGCGGGCGGAGCGCGC
>DASQMY010000338.1:0-2223 GCA_035645255.1 Mycobacteriales bacterium | reverse complement strand
AACGCGTCGGTCATCGAGGACTCGCTGCTCCCCGTGCTGGCGCAGGTGACCCGCCGGCACACGGTCCTGCTCTCCGCGGTCGCCGACCAGCGCGTCGAGGAGATGTCGCGCGGCCGCCGTACCGCGACGCTGGTCTACGAGGCGGCCGCCGCGGAGCGCGCCACCGCCGACCGGCGCCGGCTCACCGCCCTGCTCCGCCGCCGCGGCGTCGAGGTGGTGGACGCGCCGCCGGAGACGTTCGCGCCGGCGGTGGCCGACGCCTACCTTGCGCTGAAGGCGGCCGGTCGGCTCTGACTAGGCCGTCGGGAGCGAGTCGCCGCGCAGGTCAGCGGTGAGGTCGCCGGTCTCGCCCGCGCGGATCGCGCGGCGGCCCAGCCGGAACATCGCGAAGAGGAACAGCACCTCGGCCACCACACCGATGGCGATGCGCGCCCACGTCGGGAGCGGCGACGGCGTGACGAACGCCTCGATCGCCCCAGCGACCATCAGGACGACGACGAGCCCCATCGCGACGGAGATGACCGCGCGGCCCTCCTCGGCGAGCGCGTCGGCCCGGCTGCGCTGTCCCGGGTCGATCAGCGTCCAGCCGAGCTTGAGACCGGCGCCGCCGGCGATGAACACCGCGGTCAGCTCGATCAGCCCGTGCGGGATGATCAGGCCGAAGAACACGTCGCCCGCACCACCGGCGATCATCAGCCCGCCGACGACGCCGACGTTCATCGCGTTGGCGTAGAGCACGTAGAGCGTCGGCAGGCCGAGGACTATCCCGGTCGAGATGGCCAGCGCGGCGACCCAGACGTTGTTGGTCCACACGCGGAAGGCGAACGAGCTGGCCGGGTGCTCGCTGTAGTAGTTCTCGAAGTCGCGCTCGACCAGCTGCTGGACGTCGACCTCGGCCTGCGCGATGACGGCCGCATGGACCTCCGGGTTGGTGACGATCCAGGCCGCGAACGCCGTCGCGATGCCGAGTGTCGCCAGCGCGACGGCGATCCACCACCACCGCAGCCGGTAGACCGCGGCGGGGAACGTCACGGTCAGGAACCTGGCGACGTCCCGCCACGACGGGTTGTGCGCGCCGGCGATCACGCTGCGTGCCTCGGCGACCAGCGTGGAGAGCCGGTCGACGACACCTTGATCCGGCGACGACGTACGGACGACGGACAGGTCGGTCGCCACCCGCTGGTAGAGGTCGACGAGCTCGTCGAGCTCGCCCCCGGCGAGCCGGCTCGGCCGCCGCGCGCGCTTCACCAGCTGCTCGAGCCGGAGCCACATGGGCGCACGGGACGCGACGAACGCGTCGATGTCCACCCTGGACTCCTCCCCCGCGGCCGCCGGAGGTGGCATCGTACGGCGGAGCAGGTACGACTGCGCGTGGGACCCCGGGGGCTCGCGGCCGACGACAGGGAGCACGCCGTGAGCCAGCTCGTGACCGGCGAAGCGGTCGCTCTCGAGCAGCGCGTCGCTCGACTCGGCTCGCGTCTCGTCGCCGCCGTCATCGACCTGGCCGTCCAGCTGGCCGCGTTCGTCGCGCTCCTGATCGCGTTGACGCCGTTGGGCGAGGAGCTCGACGAGGCCGCGGCGGCCGCCCTCAGCCTGGTGCTGTTCCTGACGATCTACCTCGGCTACCCGGTGACGTTCGAGTCGCTGTGGCGGGGACGCACCCTCGGCAAGGCGGCGATGGGACTGCAGGTCGTCCGGGACGACGGCGGCCCGATCCGGTTCCGGCATGCGCTCGTCCGCGGGCTGGTCGGCGTGACGGTCGAGCGCCCGGGCTTCACGCTCGGCCTCGGCGCCGTCATCACGTCGTTGGCGAGCGAACGCAGCAAGCGCCTCGGTGACCTCGCGGCCGGCACGATCGTCGTCCAGCGCCGGGTGCCGGTCCGCCACAGCCGTGGTGTGTACATGCCGCCGTACCTGATCCCGTGGGCGCAGTCGCTGGACCTGAGCCGGCTCTCCGACGACCTGGCGCTCGCGGCGCGGCAGTTCATCGACCGCGCGGCGCAGATGACGCCGGCGTCCCGCGAACAGCTCGGGCGGTCGATAGTCGGCGCCGTCGTCGCCGCGGTCACGCCGCCGCCGCCCGCGCAGGCGTCCGGCTGGGACATCCTCTCGGCGGTCCTCGCGGAGCGGCGGCGGCGCGAGGAGCTGCGCCTCCACCAGCAGCGGCCGGCGTACGCCGCGCCGGCGTATGGCGCGCCGGCGCCGGTCGCCGGCGGCGGGCCA
>DASQMY010000337.1:0-10442 GCA_035645255.1 Mycobacteriales bacterium | reverse complement strand
CGCTCGTCGCCGACGGAGGTCGCCGGTCCGTGACCGGCCAGCACGGCCATCTCGTCGGGCAGCGGGAGGACGACCGTCGCGAGCGACCGCATCATCTCCTCGTAGTTGCCGCCGGGCAGGTCGGTGCGCCCGATCGAGCCGGCGAAGAGCAGGTCGCCGGAGAAGAGGACCTCGTCGGTCAGCCGGAAGACCACCGAGCCTGGCGTGTGCCCGGGCGCCAGGTCGACGCCGAAGTCGAGGCCGGCCAGCGAGATCGCGTCCTCATCACCGAGCACGCGGACGTCGTCGGGCTCGCTGAAGGTGAGGCTGCCGAACAGCTGCTGGCCGACGCCGAGCGAGAACCCGCTGGCCGGGTCGGTGAGCAGGTCGCGGTCGGCCGGGTGGATGTAGGCGGGGACGTCGTGTGCGCCGCACACCGGTACGACGCTCCAGACGTGGTCGATGTGACCGTGGGTCAGCAGGACCGCGACCGGCTTGAGCCGGTGCTCGCTGAGCAGGTCCTCGACCCCTGCGACGGCGTCCTGGCCGGGGTCGATGACCACGCACTCCTCGCCCTCTTCGGGCGCGACGACGTAGCAGTTGGTGCCGAACGATCCGGCCGGGAACCCAGCGACGAGCACGACCGTCCTCTCCTGGAGCAGGCGGGGTGGCCGCCACCACGAGAGTACCGGCGGCCTGCAGACGGCTGCGAACGGGTTGCCCGCCGCCTAGACTCCCGCACGGCCGGGCGGAGCACCGAGGAGGACCCTTCAGTGAGCAGCAAGCGGCAGCGTGAGCTGGCCCGGCGGCGTGCGGAACGGCAGGCGGAACGGCGCGCCGAGCTCGCGCGCCGGCGGCGCAAGCGCCAGCGCACCAGCTGGGCGGTCTTCGGCGGCGTGCTGACCCTGCTGCTCGCGGTGTTCCTCGTTCCCAGGCTCTTCGACGGTGACGACGCCACCGACCCGCAGGCGAGCGCCTCGCCGAGCGCGTCCGGTGACCCGACGCCGTCGCCGTCCGCGGCACCAGGCGAGTGCGCCTACACGCCGGTCGCGGAGCAGGGGAGCAAGGACGTCGGCGTACCGCCGGCTGACGGCTTCGACAAGAAGCCGCGCACCGCGACGATCAAGCTCAACACCGGCACCGTCGAGTTCGAGACCTTCTCCGACAAGGCGCCGTGCACGGTTGGGTCGCTCGTCCACCTCGCCGGCAAGAAGTACTTCGACGGCACCAAGTGCCACCGCCTGACGACGGGCGAGGGACTCAAGGTGCTCCAGTGCGGCGACCCCACCGGGACCGGCGCCGGCGGCCCCGGCTACCAGATGGCGGAGGAGAACCTCGACGGCGCCACGTACAAGGCCGGCACCGTCGCGATGGCCAAGGCGCAGGCACCCGGTTCGACGGGCAGCCAGTTCTTCCTCGTCTACGCCGACTCGACGCTGCCGCCGGAGTACACGCCGCTCGGCAAGATCACCAAGGGGCTGGACGTCCTGCAGAAGATCGCCGACGCCGGTACGGCGGACGGCGGCACCGACGGTGCTCCGAAGTCCGACGTGCTGATCGAGACGCTGACGGTCAAGGCGACCGCTTCTTGATGGGTCGCCGTACGGCGACCGCAGCGGCCGCCGCGCTCCTCCCGCTCGCGGTTGCGTGCAGCGGCGGCGACGACAGGCCGGCGAGCACGAAGCCCGCTGCCGCGGCGGCCGGCCGCTGCGCCGCGGTCACCCCCGGCGTCAGCCTGCCGCAGACGTTCCCCGAGGCGCCGGCGCCGACCAACGACCCGGCCAAGACGTACGTGCTCGTCATGGAGACGACGTGCGGCACGATCCGCGCCCAGCTGCTCTCGACCGAGGCGCCGGCGACAGTGAGCTCGGTGCGGTTCCTGGCGGAGAAGCAGTACTTCGACGGGTCGTTCTGCCATCGGGCGACCAGATCGCTGAAGCTGACCGTCGTCCAGTGCGGTGACCCGAGCGGCAGCGGTGCCGGCGGGCCCGGCTACACCATCCCGGAGGAGAACCTGCCGACGCCGGCGGCCGGGAGCACGCTGGCGAGCTACCCGCGCGGCACCATCGCGATGGCGCGCCGCAGCGAGCCGCACTCCACCGGCAGCCAGTTCTTCATGGTCGTGAAGGACAGCATGCTGCCGCCGAGCTACACGGTGTTCGCCAGGATCACGAGCGGCATCGAGGCGCTCGATGCTGTGCTTGCCAACGGCATCGCGGACAGCGACGAGGACCCGGCGAACGGCCTCGACGGAGCGCCGCGGCGGACGGTCTACCTCACCAGCGTGCGAGTCGAGACCGAGACCGCTACGCGTTGACGACGCGGTAGCCGTCGTAGACGCCCTCGACCGCGCGGACCGCGTTGAGCAGCGAGCCGAGGTGCTTCGGGTCGGCCATCTCGAACGTGAACTTGCTGACCGCGACGCGGTCGCGCGTGGTGGTCACCGACGCCGACAGGATGTTGACGTGGTGGTCGGACAGCACCCGGGTCACGTCGCTCAGCAGGCGGGTGCGGTCGAGCGCCTCGACCTGGATCGCGACGAGGAACACCGAGCCCGCCTGCGGCGCCCACTCGACGTCGACGAAGCGGTGCTCCTCGGAGCGCAGGCTGGCGACGTTGACGCAGTCGCCGCGGTGCACGGACACGCCGTTTCCGCGGGTGACGAAGCCGATGATCGAGTCGCCGGGCACCGGGGTGCAGCAGCGGGCCAGCTTGACCCACACGTCGCTGGCGCCCTTCACGACGACGCCCGGGTCGCCGGTCGCCCGCTTCGGCGCGCGGGTCGGCGTCGCGGTCTCGGCGAGGTCCTCGGCGGCGCCCTCCGGCCCGCCGAGCGCCTGCACCAGCCGCTGCACCACCGTCTGCGCCGACAGGTGGCTCTCGCCGACGGCGGCGTAGAGCGCCGAGATGTCGGGGTAGCGCAGGTCCTTGGCCAGGGCGACGAGCGCGTCGCCGGCGAGCATCCGCTGCAGCGGGAGGCCCTGCTTGCGCATGGCCCGGCTGATCGCGTCCTTGCCCTCCTCGATGGCGTCCTCGCGGCGCTCCTTGGCGAACCACTGACGGATCTTGTTGCGGGCGCGTGGGGTGCGGACGAACTGCAGCCAGTCCTGGCTGGGTGCGGCGGTCGCGGCCTTCGACGTGAAGATCTCGACGACGTCGCCGTTCTCCAGCGGGCTCTCCAGCGGCACCAGCCGGCCGTTGACGCGCGCGCCGATGCACCGGTGCCCGACCTCGGTGTGCACCGAGTAGGCGAAGTCGACCGGCGTGGCGCCGCTCGGCAGCGCGACGACGTCGCCGCGCGGCGTGAAGACGAACACCTCGCCGGCGTAGAGGTCGAACCGCAGCGAGTCGAGGAACTCCCCGGGGTCCTCGGTCTCGCGCTGCCAGTCGAGCAGCTGGCGCAGCCAGGCCATGTCGTCACCCTGGCCCTGCGGCTTGGCGACCTCGATGCCCTTGGACTCCTTGTACTTCCAGTGCGCGGCGATTCCGTACTCCGCGGTGCGGTGCATCGCGTGGGTGCGGATCTGCATCTCGACCGTCTTGCCGCCCGGCCCGATCACGGTCGTGTGCAGCGACTGGTACATGTTGAACTTGGGCATCGCGATGTAGTCCTTGAACCGCCCCGGCACGGGGTTCCACAGCGCGTGGATCGTGCCGAGCGCGGCGTAGCAGTCGCGCACCGAGTCGACGAGGACGCGGACCCCGACCAGGTCGTAGATGTCGGCGAGGTCGTGCGCCCGCACGATCATCTTCTGGTAGACGGAGTAGTAGTGCTTGGGTCGGCCGGTGACCTCGGCCTTGACCTTCGCTGAGCGCAGCTGCGCCGAGATCTGGTCGATGACCTCGGCGAGGTAGGTGTCGCGCGACGGCGTCAGGTCCGCGACCAGCCGGACGATCTCGTCGTACCGCTTGGGGTAGAGCGTCATGAACGCGAGGTCTTCGAGCTCGTACTTGATGGTGTTCATGCCGAGCCGGTGGGCCAGCGGCGCGTAGATCTCCAGCGTCTGCTTGGCCGTCCTCTCCCGCTTCTCCGGCGGCATCACCGCGAGCGTACGCATGTTGTGCAGGCGGTCGGCCAGCTTGATGACCAGCACCCGGATGTCGCGCGCCATCGCCACGACCATCTTGCGGATCGTCTCCGCCTCGGCCGCCTCGCCGAACTTCACCTTGTCCAGCTTGGTGACGCCGTCGACGACCCGGGCGACCGTCTCGCCGAACTCGCTCCGGATCTCCTCGAGCGACGTCGACGTGTCCTCGACCGTGTCGTGCAGCAGCGCGGCGACGCAGGTCGTCACGTCGAGGCCGAGCTGCGCGGCGATCGTCGCCACCGCGACCGGGTGGGTGATGTAGGGCTCACCCGACCGCCGGAACTGCCCGCGGTGCTTGATCTCGGCGAGCTCGTAGGCGCGCTGCACCGGCCGGACGTCTGCCTTCGGGTGCGTGTCACGCAGGATCTTCAGCAGCTCGTCGATCTCCGCCGGCGAGGTCGTGCTCGGCTTGGTCGGGTTGAGCCGGGCCAGCGCGGCGCGGACGCGGCGCGGCGCGCCGGGCTCATGCCGGGAGGGGTCGGTCGGGTCGAGGCGCGGCAGCGCGCCGGGGACCGGAGGCATGGGCGGGCGCGCGGGAGCGGCTTCGTCGGTCGCCGGTGGCGCGACCTCACTCGACAAGGGCACCTCGCGATCTAGCCTCGGTCCCCCAACTATAGGGGACCGCCGCCAGTCGGCCGGAGGCGGTCAGTAGGTGACGAGCGAGTGCACCGGCAGGCCGACCTCTGCCAGCCGGGCGCGGCCACCGAGCGCCCCGAGCTCGAGGACGAACGAGACGCCGACGACCAGACCACCGGCCCGCGCCACGAGCCTGGAGGCCGCCGCCGCCGTACCGCCGGTCGCGAGGACGTCGTCGACGATCAGCACGCGCTCGCCCGGCGTGAACGCGTCGCGGTGCACCTCCAGCGTGGCCGACCCGTACTCGAGGTCGTACGAATCCTCGAACGTCTCGCCGGGGAGCTTGCCCTTCTTGCGGACCGGCACGAACCCGGCACCCGCGTGGTAGGCGACCGGGGCCGCGACGATGAAACCGCGTGCCTCGATCCCGACGACCTTGTCGACGGTGCCGCGGCCGTGGTGCGCGACGATGGCGTCGACCGTGTGGGCGAAGCCGACGTGGTCCGCGAGCAGCGGCGCGATGTCCCGGAACAGGATCCCGGGGGACGGGTAGTCAGGGACGTCGCGGATGCGGTTGCGGACCAGCTGCGCCACGTCGAGGACGCCGTCCGAGTCGCGCGGTAGCTCGGCCGCGACGGTCACCGGCGCTTCTTGCCGCTCGGTCGGCCGCCCTTCGCCTTCGGCTTCGGCCGGGCGGGCCGCGGCGGCTGGCTGCGCGCCGCCGGCCGGGTCACGGACGTCGCGCCGACCGTCGTGGCAGGGTCGCCGTCGCCGTCGACGACGGTCGGCTCGGCAGCCGGTACGGCGGCCGGCGTGCGGAGCCGCCCGGTGCGGGCGTCCCTCGCCGGTACGGGGCCGCCGCTCTCCCTGCTCTGCCGGGCGACGACCCGCTGCGCGAGCGCCTTGTACTGCGGCTCCCGCTCCTTGAGGTCGACGACGATCGGCACCGCGAAGAAGATCGACGAGTAGGTGCTGGCGAGCAGGCCGACGAACAGCGCGAGGCCCAGGTCCTTGAGCGTCTCCGCGCCGAGCGGTGCGCCGACGAACAGGATCGCGCCGACCGGGATGAGACCGGTGAGCGAGGTGTTGATCGAGCGCATCAGCGTCTGGTTGACCGCGAGGTTGGCCGCGCCGGCGTACGTCGACCGGCTGCCTGCGGCGAGGCCGACGGTGTTCTCCCGGAGCTTGTCGAAGACCACGACGGTGTCGTAGAGCGAGTAGCCGAGGATGGTGAGCAGCGCGATGACGGTGGACGGCGAGACCTCGAACCCGACCCACGCGTAGATGCCGGCGGTGATGATGAGGTCGTGCGTCACCGCGGCCAGGGCGCCGAGCGCCATCTTCCAGTCGAACCTGATCGAGATGTAGGCGAAGACCGCGAGCAGGAACACGACGAGCGAGATCAGCGCCTGCCTGGTGACCTCGTCGCCCCACTTGGGCGACGTGTCGCGCACGTCGGGCGCGGCGTACTCCGACGTGATCGCGGCGGTGAGCCGCTCGCTGATCTCGGTCCGCTGCGACGGGATCTCGACGCGGAAGCGCGCCCGTGACCCGCCAGCGCCGCCCACCCTGGTGACCTCCGCGTCGTCGGCCACACCCGCATCCTCGACGGTCTCCCGCACGTCCTCGACAGTGGCGGTCGAGCCCGCGGGCGGCGAGAACTCGTACAGCTCCCCGCCGGTGAAGTCGATGCCGGCGTTGAGCCCGCGGATGAGCAGCCCGGCGAGTGACAGCACGATGAGCGCCGCGGAGATCGCGTACCACTTCTTCCGCCGGCCGATGAAGTCGTACGTCGTCTGCCCGTTGAACAGGCGGGTGAAGACCGACATCGGTCAGGCCTCCTTCGTCTTCGTGCGCCCTTGGGCCGGAGCGGCCGCCGGCACGGTGTTCTTGATCCCGATGAACCGGCCGTGGGTGAAGAGCCTGGTGCGCGAGAGCATCGCGACCGTCGGGCGGGTGTAGAGGTAGGCGATCACCAGGTCGAGCAGCACCGAGAGGCCGAGCGTGAACGCGAAGCCCTTCACCGCGCCTGCGGAGAAGTAGTAGAGGATGACGGCGGCGAGCAGCGAGACGAAGTTGGCGGCGAGGATCGTCTTGTAGGCACGGCTGAAACCGCGGTCCGCGCTCGACGCCAGCGTCCGGCCTTCCCTCGCCTCGTCCTTGAGCCTCTCGAAGTAGACGATGTAGCTGTCCGAGGTGATGCCGGCCGAGATGATGAAGCCGGCGATGCCGGCGAGCGTCATCGTGAACCCGATCGTCTCGGACAGGATCAGCACCAGCGCGTAGTTGAGCGCCGCGAAGATCCCGAGTCCGACCAGGGCGACCAGCCCGAGGCCGCGGTAGTAGGCGATGATGTAGATCAGCACCGCGGCGAGGCCGACCAGGCCCGCGATCAGCCCCGCGCGCAGCGACTCCTTGCCGAGCGACGGCGAGATGTTGTCCTTGGAGAGCGTCTCGAACGACAGCGGCAGAGCGCCGAACTTCAGCACGTTGGCCAGGTCGTTGGCACTCTTCTTGGTGAAGTTGCCGCTGATCTGCGCGTTGCCGTCCTCGATCGGCTCGTTCATCGTCGGGGCGGAGAAGACCGCTCCGTCGAGGACGATGGCGAAGCTCTGCTGGTTCTGCGAGCCCACCGTGGTGATCTCGCGGAAACGCTTCGTCGCGGCGCCGTTCATGTCGAGCAGCACGACCCACTCGCCCGGGACCCCCACCGTCTGCTGCGACAGCAGCGAGCTCGCCGACTCCAGCTGGTCGCCGGTGATCTCCGCGGGTCCAAGCAGGAACTTGCGGAAGCCCTCCTCCTCGGTGCCGCACGACACGATGTGCGCCTTGGGGTCGGCGTCGAGCAGCCGCGCCTTGTCCCGGTCCTCCGGGTTGTTGCAGTCGATGGTCGGGTAGAGCGCCTCGGCCGCGGCCTGGCTGCCGGGGCCGGTCTCACCGGCCGGCGCCGTCGCCGATGGAGCTGGGGAGGCGGCCGGTGAACCGGTCGGCGACGGGGCCGGAGAACCGGTCGCGGTGGGTGTCGCTGAAGCGGCCGGCGACGTCGTCGCCGTCGGAGCGGGCGACGGAGTCGCGTCCTGCGCCAGCAGCGCGCCGGTGAGTGCCCGGCCGTTGCTGGTCGTGGTCGGAGTCGCGGCGGCGGTCGGAGTCGCGGCCGGCGTCGGCGTGGCTGCGGCAGCCGGGCTGGGCGAGGGGCTGCCCGCCGGCGACGCCGTGCCGCTCGGCGAGGCGCTGGGACTCGGCGTCGCCTCCGGCTCTGGCGTCGCGGGCTGCGGGGGCGGGAGCACGAGGCGGAAGCGCAGCTGCGCGCTGTTCTCCAGGTTGCTCACGTCGGGGTTCTCGCCGGGGATGTTGACGACGATGTTCTGGTTCTCCCGCGACACCTCGGACTCGGCGACGCCGAACGCGTCGACACGGAGCCGGATGATCTCGACGGCGCGGTCCACCACGTCGTTGGTGACCGACTGCCCGGGCGCCGGGTTGGGGCCGAGGATGACGCTCGTCCCGCCCTTGAGGTCGAGCCCCAGGTTGGGCGTGAACGCCCACCCTCTGAGCGCGATCAGGCCGTAGAGCAGGCCGACCGTCGCCAGCAGGGCGAGGATCGGCAACGCCGAGCCGCGCGTCCTTGCTTTCGTCGCCACGCTTTCCCCTTACATCGGTGCGGTGTCATGCGCCGGCGTGCTGGCACGTCGGCGAGCGGTGCAGGTCGGTGTGCGGCGGTCAGCCGGGCGGCGTGCCGACGTCCGGTTCGGCGGCCGCCGCCTCGGGCGTCACCACCTGACCGATGGCCGCCCTGGCGACCTTGACGAGGACGCCTGGAGCGACCTCGAGCAGCACGGTCTCCTTGTCAACGTTCACTGCTGTGCCGTAGATCCCGGACGTCAGCACGACCTCGCTGCCGGCGACCAGCCCAGCCTGCGCCTGCACGACGGCGCGGATGCGCTTGCGCTGCGGCCGGATGATCAGGAGGTACATCGCGCCGAGCATCAGCACCAGCGTGAGCACGAAGCTCGCGCCCGAGCCGCCGCTGCCTTCCTGGGCGAGCACCAACGGGGTCAGGCCTTCTTCCGGGACGAGGATCTGCGTCGGAGCGATGTCCGGACGCGCGGCAAGGTAGCGACGTCACGTCGCGACCGCTCGGGAGTCTACCGAGCGCGCACCCCGGCACCAACGAGGCGCGCTCCCGCGGTGGCCCGCCAGCCGCGCCGCACGCCGCCGCCGTACCGGGGTGGGTGGACATGCGGAGGCCCTGGGCCTCGCCAGTAGGGTGCCGCAATGGCGCACGATCCTGCGCTCGTGGCGCTCCTCGCCGGTGCGGCGGTGCTCCTCGTCGGCATCAGCGCGGTGCGGGTCGCGCACCGGACCGGCGTGCCGAGCCTGCTCGCCTACCTCGCGGTCGGGCTGCTGATCGGCGAGGCCGGGCTCGGCGTGCAGTTCGAGGACACCCGGCTCACGGAGCGGCTCGGCTTCCTGGCGCTCGCGCTGATCCTGATCGAGGGCGGCCTGACCACCCGCTGGGCCGGGCTGCGGCCCGCGCTGCCGACCGCCGGGATGCTGAGCACCGTCGGGCTCGGCGTCAGCGTCCTCGTCGTGGCGGGTGCAGCCCATGCCGGTCTCGGGATGCCGTGGCGCACGGCGCTGCTCCTCGGCGCCGTCGTCGCCCCCACTGATGCGGCCGCGGTGTTCGCGACTCTGCGCGGTCTGCCGCTGCGGCGGCGGCCGGCCGCGATCCTGGAGGCCGAGTCGGGCACCAACGACCCGCTCGTGGTGATCCTGGTGCTGACGTTGAGCGGCTCCGAGGACGGCCTGACCGTGTGGCGGCTGGCCGGCACGATGGCCTACCAGGTGGCGGTCGGCGCACTTGTCGGCGCCGGGGTCGCCACGATCGCAGCCATCTACCTGCGGCGGGTCGCGCTGCCGTCGTCCGGGCTCTACCCGCTCGCCGTACTGGCGTTCGCGCTGGCCGGCTACAGCGGCGCGGCCGTCCTCGGTGCCAGCGGTTTCGTCGCCGCCTACCTGGTCGCGCTCGCCCTCGGCAACATGCCGCTGCCGCACCGACCTGCGGTGCTCGGCTTCGTCGAAGGCGTCGGCTGGCTCGCGCAGATCGGCCTGTTCGTCATGCTCGGCCTGCTGGCCTCACCCGCCCGGCTGCCCGGGGCCCTGCCGGCAGCACTGCTTGTCGGCACCGTCCTGCTCCTCCTCGCCCGGCCGCTCGCCGTGCTGCTGTCCTGCCTGCCGACCGGCGTCCCGCTGCGCGAGCAGGTGTTCCTGTCGTGGGGCGGCCTGCGCGGCGCCGTGCCGATCGTGCTGGCGACGGTTCCGATCACCGCCGGGGTCGCGGACGCCGAGCGGATCTTCGACATCGTCTTCCTGCTCGTCCTCGCACTCACCGCGGTCCAGGCCCCCACGCTCGCACCGCTGGCCCGCGCCCTGCACCTAGTCCAGCGCGACGCCGTGCACGACCTGGCGGTGGAGTCCGCTCCGCTGGAGCGGCTGGACGCCGACCTGCTCGAGTTCCGCGTGCCGGCCCGCTCGGAGCTGCAGGGCGTCCGGATCTGGGAGCTGATGCTTCCCGAGACGACGTCGGTGGCGCTGCTCGTGCGCGACGGCAAGCAGCTGGTGCCGGACCGGTGGGAGCGGCTGCGCGCCGACGACCAGCTCCTGGTCGTGACCGCGCGGGGCGACCGGCGCTCCGTCGCGGCCCGGCTCGCGACCGTCGCGCGGCACGGTCCACGGCCGCGTACCCCGCGGCCGCCGGGCTGACTCGCCTCCGGAGTGGCCCGAACGGGTGGTTCGGCA
>DASQMY010000336.1:0-17754 GCA_035645255.1 Mycobacteriales bacterium | reverse complement strand
GGTAGTTGGCCTGGACGAGCGCCTCGCGGTCGATCGCGTGGGCGATCGCCTGCCGCACCTTCATCTTGTCCAGTGGCGCCTTCGCCGAGTTGAACCCGAGGTAGCCGACGTTGAACGCGGGGCGCTCCAGGATCTGGAACTCGGCCGCGAGCGCCTCGCGGTCACCCGGGTCGACGAAGTCGTAGCCGTCGATCTCGCCGCTCTCCAGCGCGGACCGGCGGGCCGGGCCGTCGGCGATCGGCGTGAAGATGACCTTCTCCAGCTTGGCCTTCTCGCCCCAGTACTCGTCGTTGCGCACGAGCGTCAGCTTGTCGCCGGGGACCCAGCTCTCGAGCTTGAACGGCCCGGTGCCGATCGGGCTCTTGGTGCCGAACTCGCTCTTGAACTCGGGCTTCTCCTCGTTGCCACCGACCTCGTCGGCGTTGTACTTCTTCAGCGCGTCAGGGCTGGCGATGGCGAACGCCGACAGCGCGAGGCCGCCGAGGAACGACGACGACGGCGACGTCAGGTTGAGGACGACCTCCGTGTCGCTGTTGGCCTTGCACGACTCGTACAGGCTCGGGGTCTTCTTGTCGGCGAACCCGCCGAAGACGGTGTTCCAGTAGTAGGAGACCGCGCTGCTCGCGCGCAGCCCGGTGAAGTTGTACCAGCGGTCGAAGTTGGTGCAGACGGCAGCCGCGTTGAAGTCGGTGCCGTCGTGGAACTTCACGCCGCTGCGGAGCTTGAACGTCCAGGCCTTGCCGTCCGGGCTGGCCTCCCAGCTCTCGGCCAGCTTCGGCTCGATGTCGGTGCTGCCCTGCTTGGTGGTGACCAGGCCCTCGAAGATCTGGTCGATCGCGCGGAGCGACTCGCCGTCGGAGACGTAGGCGCCGTCGAGCGTCACCGGGTCAGCCGACGTGCCGAACACGAGGGTGCCGCCGCCGCCCGCAGGAGCGTCCGTCGCTGCCGGCGACGCGGTGTCCGACGGGCTGGCCGCCGGGCTGTCGGTCGGGCTGCCGCCGCCGGCGGTAGGGCTTGTCGCGGCGGTGGTGGCCGCCGCGGTGCCGGTGGCGTCCGGCGTGTCGTCGTCGTCACCGCCGCAGGCCGTGGCAACCAACGCGAGCAGGGTCACTGCTGACGCCGTTCGCAGCTTCATTGACTTCAATGCTGTCTCCTCGCACCTCGGGTGATGTCGCATGGCGCCCGACGACGTACGGGAGGCGAGCCAAGGCGTGCGCGAGGTGACGCTTCCGTGCTGGGCACACCTCGCTGTGCGACCCGGTGACCGTCCGTGGTGCCGTCAAACGACGGCGCGAGCGTATGCACCCGACGTCGTCTTTGGCCAGACGCCGCGCACCCCGCAACGCGATTGTTACGGCCCGCGCCGCGCCGACGGCCGGCCGCGTCACATGCCGGCGCCGCGTGACGCCCGGTGATCCGGGTACGCCGGACGCATGGCGCCGGCCGACGAGTTCGACGAGCTGATGGGCACGCTGGACTACCCGATGGTGGTCGCCACGGTGACCGCCGGCGGGCGGTCGGACGGCTGCCTGGTGGGGTTCACCACGCAGTGCAGCATCGATCCGCCGCTGCTGGCGGTCTGCCTGTCCGACAAGAACCGCACGACGCGCACCGCGCGCGCCGCCGACGCACTCGGGTTGCACCTGCTCGCGCCGGAGCACCGGCCGCTCGCCGAGCTGTTCGGCGGCCGGACCGGCGACGACGTCGACAAGTTCGCCGAGGTGCGGTGGGCACCGGGTCCGCTCGGGGTACCGCTGCTGACGGGGATCGACCGCTGGGTGGTCGGCCGGATCACCGACCGGATCCGGTGGGGTGACCACGTCGCGCACCTGCTCGAGGTCGTCGAGGTCAGCAAGGGCCGGCCGCGGCCGATCCTGTCGTTCCAGGCGGTGAAGGACATCCCTGCGGGCCACGAGGCGTGACGTCCGGCGGGCGTGGGATGCTCCCGTCGTGCGACCGCTCATCGGCATCACCACCTACGTCGAACGCGCGCGGTGGGGTGTCTGGGACACCACTGCGGCGCTGCTGCCGTACGCCTATGTCCGCTCCGTCGAAGCGGCCGGAGGCCGCGCCGTGCTGCTCCCGCCGAGCGGTGACGGCGTCGACGAGACGCTCGACCTGCTGGGTGGCCTCGTGCTGGCCGGCGGTGCGGACGTCGATCCCGCGCGCTACCACGCCGAGCCGCACACCGAGACGGTGGGGGTCCGGACCGACCGGGACGCCGGGGAGGCCGCGCTGCTCGAGCGTGCCGTGGACCGCGGGCTTCCGGTTCTCGGCATCTGCCGCGGGATGCAGCTGCTGAACGTCGTCAGTGGCGGAACGCTGCATCAGCACCTGCCCGACGTGGTCGGCGCGACGACGCACCGGCCCGAGCCGGGCGTCTTCGGGATTCACGGCGTCCGCTTCGAGGCCGGCAGCCTGGTCTGCCGGCTCCTCGGCGACCGCTCGGACGTGAGGTCGTACCACCACCAGGGCGTCGACCGGGTGGGCCGCCGCCTCGTCGCCACGGGGTGGGCCGACGACGGCACGGTGGAGGTGCTCGAGCACGCGGACCGGCCGTTCGTGCTGGGCGTGCTGTGGCACCCGGAGGAGGGCGAGGACGCCGGGCTGTTCGCCGGCCTGGTCGAGGCGGCGGCTACAGCGGTGTGACGTAGGCGCCGGTCAGCCCGCCGTCGACGAGGAACGTGCTGGCCGTGATGTACGACGCGTCGTCGCTTGCGAGGAACAGCACCGCGCTGGCGATCTCCCGCGCCTCGGCGAACCGGCCCATCGGCAGGTGCACGAGCCGGCGCGCGGCCTTCTCCGGGTCCTTGGCGAACAGCTCCTGCAGCAGCGGCGTGTTGACCGGGCCGGGGCACAGGGCGTTGACCCGGACGCCCTGCCGGGCGAGCTCCACGCCGATCTCCCGGGTGAGCGCGAGCACGCCGCCCTTCGACGCGGTGTAGGAGATCTGCGACGTGGCCGCCCCCATCACCGCGACGAACGATGCGGTGTTGATGACCGACCCGCCGCCGCGGGCGAGCAGGTGCGGGATGCCGATCTTGCAGCACAGGAACACCGACTTGAGGTTGACGTCCTGGACGCGCTGCCACGCGTCCAGCGACGTCTCGAGGACCGAGGCGTCGTCGTTCGGCGAGATCCCGGCGTTGTTGAAGAGGATGTCGATGCCGCCGAACCGGGCCACGGTCTCGTCGTACATGCGCGTGACGTCGGCCTCGCTCGTGACGTCGGCGTGGACGTACATGCCGCCGATCTCCCCGGTCGTGCGCTCCCCCGCCTCGTCGGCGAGGTCGACCACGCACACCTCGGCGCCCTCCTCGGCGAACCGCACCGCGGTCTCCCGCCCGATGCCGCTCGCGCCGCCGGTGATGACGGCGACCTTGCCCGCCAGACGTGCTGCCATGGGCTCACCCCTCCGTCGAGACGAACACGGTCTTGACCTCGGTGTAGTGCTCCAGCGCGTGGGGTCCGAGCTCGCGCCCCACGCCGGACTGCTTGAAGCCGCCGAACGGCGTCTGCACGCGGACCGAGCTGTTGGAGTTGACCGACAGGTTGCCCGACTCGACGCCGCGCGCCACCCGCAGCGCGCGCCCCGAGTCGCGGGTCCAGATCGAGCCGGAGAGGCCGTAGATGGTCGCGTTGGCGAGGCGCACGGCGTCCGCCTCGTCGTCGAAGGGCAGGACCACCGCGACCGGCCCGAAGATCTCCTCGGTCACCGCCCGGTCGCCCGCGTCCCGCGGCCCGAGCACGGTCGGCGCGAACCAGAAGCCCTTGCCCTGCGGCGCGCTCCCCCGGATCAGCACGTCCGCGTCGCCCGGCACGAACGACGCGACGGCTTCCCGCTGGGCGCCGGAGATGAGCGGTCCCATCTCGGTGGCCTCGTCGCTCGGGTCGCCCACGCGGATGCCCTGCACGGCCGGTTCGAGCAGCGCGAGGAACTCGTCGTACGCCGAGCGCTCGACCAGGATGCGCGAGCGGGCGCAGCAGTCCTGGCCGGCGTTGCCGAACACCGCGCTCGGTGCCGCCGCGGCGGCCGCGGCGAGGTCGGCGTCGGCGAAGACGATGTTGGCGCTCTTGCCGCCGAGCTCGAGCGTGACGCGCTTGATCGACCTCGCCGCCCCGGCCATGATCTCGCGGCCGACGGACGTCGACCCGGTGAACGCGATCTTGGCGACCCGGTCGTGCTCGACGAGCCGGCGCCCGACCACGCTGCCGCGGCCCGGCACGACGTTGACGACGTCGTCCGGGAGCCCCGCCTCGCGGGCGAGCTGCTCGAACCGGAGCGCCGTCAGCGGCGTGAGCTCGGCCGGCTTGAGCACCACCGTGTTGCCGGCGGCGAGGGCCGGTGCCATCTTCCACGCGGCGATCGTGAGCGGGAAGTTCCACGGCACGATCAGCCCGACCACACCGAGCGGCTCGCGGAACGTCATCGCCACGCCGCCGGCGACCGGGATCGTGTCGCCGAGCAGCCGCTCCGGCGCGCCCGCGTAGTAGGCGAACGTGTCGACGACCATCGACATCTCGCCGCGGGCGTCGCCGATCGGCTTGCCGGCGTTGCGCGACTCGAGCGCGGCGAGCTCCTCGAGGTTCGCCTCGAGGTGCTGTGCGACCCGCCGCAGGAGGCGGGCGCGGTCGACCGGTGCCACGGCGCGCCACGCGGAGAACGCCCGCGCCGCGCGGTCGACCGCCGCGTCGAGGTCCTCGACCGTGGAGTCGGGCACCTGCTCGAGCACATCCTCGGTCGCCGGGTCGACGACCTCGTGCACCGCCTGCGTCACAGCCGCTCGAACCCCCGGAACCGCTCCCAGTCCGTCACCGCGGCGTCGTACGCCGACAGCTCGACCGCTGCCATGTTGGCGTAGTGCTCGACGACCTCAGTACCGAACGCCTCGCGAGCGACGGCACTGCGCACGAACAGGTCGCGTGCCTCCCGCAGCGTGCCGGGCACCCGCGGCTTGTCCGACCGGTAGGCGTTGCCGATGAACTCGTCCTCCGCGGCCAGTCCGTTGTCGATCCCGTGCAGCCCGGCGGCGATGATGGCGGCGATCGCGAGGTACGGGTTGACGTCGCCGCCGGGCACGCGGTTCTCGATCCGCAGCGATGATCCGTGGCCGACGACCCTGAGGGCGCAGGTGCGGTTGTCCCGCCCCCAGGCGACCGCCGTCGGCGCGAAGCTCCCCTCGGCGAACCGCTTGTAGCTGTTGATGTTGGGCGCCAGGAAGAGCGTCAGCTCTCGCAGGCAGGCCAGCTGGCCGCCGAGCCACTGGTCGAACAACGGCGTGAACCCGTCACCTGCCGCCATCACCGGCTCGTCGTCCGCCCCGCGGACGCTCAGGTGGATGTGGCAGCTGTTGCCTTCGCGCGCGTCGAACTTGCTCATGAACGTGAGGCTGCAGCCCTCCTCGGCAGCGATCTCCTTGGCGCCGTTCTTGTAGACCGCGTGGTTGTCCGCGGTCCGCAGCGCCTCGTCGTACCGGAACGCGACCTCGTGCTGCCCGAGGTTGCACTCCCCCTTGGCCGACTCGCACCGCATGCCGGCAGCCTGCATCTCGTTGCGGATGCGCCTGAGCAGCGGCTCGACGCGCGCCGTACCGAGCAGCGAGTAGTCGACGTTGTACTGGTTGGCGGGCGTCAGGTCGCGGTAGCCCTTGCGCCAGGCGTCCTCGTAGGTGTCCCTGAAGACGATGAACTCGAGCTCGGTACCGCACTGGGCGACCCAGCCGCGCTCGGCGAGCCGCTCCAGCTGGCGCTTCAGGATCTGCCGCGGCGAGGCGACGACGGGGCTCCCGTCCTCCCATTCCAGGTCGCACGTCACCATCGCCGTGCCCGCCTGCCACGGGACGCGCCGGAGCGTCGCCAGGTCCGGCCGGAACACGAAGTCCCCGTAGCCCGTCGACCACGACGACATCGCGTAACCGTCGACGGTGTTCATGTCCACGTCGACCGCGAGCAGGTAGTTGCACCCCTCGGCGGCATGCCCGACGGTGTCGTCCAGGAAGTGCCGCGCGTGCAGCCGCTTGCCCTGCAGGCGCCCCTGCATGTCGGTCATCGCCAGCAGCACCGTGTCGACCGCACCGTCGTCGACGGCGGCGGTGAGCTGCTCGAGGGACAGCCGGCCGTCGCCGGCCGGCTGTCCGTCAGTCGCTCGTCGCACCCGTCACGCCTTCTGCCGGCGGCGGCCGCCGCCGCCGCCGCTGGCGGTGAGCGTGCCGGCTTCGAGCGCCTCGAGTTCGGCCTCCATGGCGGCCAGCTCCTCGGGCGTGCCCTGGACCTTGGGACCGGTGAACCAGTTGCGCGCCGATGCGAACCACCAGACGGTCACCGCGCCCATCACGACCAGCAGCACCACGCCGGTGTAGTTGAAGTTGTTGCGGTCGACCGGAGCGAACTGCGGCAGCAGGAAGACCACGCAGACGATGGCGACCCAGACGACGGCGATCCAGCCCACGACGTAGCTCCACCGGCCGAGGTGCCACGGCCCGCGCTCGAAGCTCTCCCCGGCGCGCAGCCGCAGGAAGACGGGGATGACGTACGAGACGTAGAGCCCGATGACGGCGACCGAGACGATCGCGAAGAACGCCACCGGGACGCCGGCCGGGTTGCGGATGAGCGAGGGCAGCCCGAGCGCGATCGCGGCGACGGTCGCGAGCAGGATCGAGTTGGTCGGCGTGCGGGTGCGCGGGTTGATCTGGTGCCAGCGCCGCGAGCCGGGGATGGCGCCGTCCCGGGAGAACGCGTAGATCATCCGGGAGTTCGCGGTCATCGACGCGGCGCCGCAGAAGAACTGCGCGCCGAGCGTGACGAACAGCAGCAGCCTGGCCCAGCCCGAGCCGAGCGCGTCGAGGAAGATCTGCGCCGGCGGTACGCCGGAGGCGTCGGCGCCGGCCAGCGCGCTGTCGTAGTCCTGGATGGCGAAGGTCAGCCCGAGCAGCAGGATCCAGCCGGCGATCACCGAGATCCAGATGGACCGGACGATGCCGCGCGGGCCGGCGACGGAGGCGTCGACCGTCTCCTCGGTCATGTGGGCCGACGCGTCGTAGCCGGTGAGCGTGTACTGCGCGAGCAGCAGCCCGACCATGAACACGTAGATCCCGGACCCGGGGAACGACCAGCCCGTCTCGTTGCGGAACTCCGAGAACACCATGCTCGCCGACTGGTGGTCGTCCGGGATGATCACCAGCGCGCCGACGATCAGCGCCACGCCGGCCAGGTGCCACCACACGCTGATGTCGTTCAGCTTCGCGACGAGGTTGACGCCCCGGGCGTTGAGGAGCGCGTGGACGATCAACACCGTGGCGTAGAAGAGGAACGTCCAGCGCGGCGTCGCGACGAAGTCGTCGTTGAGCAGGCTCAGCCACGCGCCGAAGAAGAGCGCGAAGCCGAAGTCGATGCTCGCCGTGACGGCGATCTGCCCGACCAGGTTGAACCAGCCGGTGAACCAGCTCCACGCCGCGCCGTTCCTCCGGGCGAGCTTGGCCGACCAGTAGTACAGACCGCCGGCCGTCGGAAAGCTCGAGCACACCTCGCCCATCGAGAGCCCGACGAGCAGCACCATCAGCCCGACGAGCGGCCAGCCGATGCTGATGGCCGGGCCGCCGCCGGCGTACAGCGCGAGGTAGTAGGTCGTCATGCAGCCGGTGAGGATCGAGATGATCGTGAACGAGACGGCGAAGTTGGAGAAGCCGCTCATCTTCCGCTTCAGCTCCTGGGCGTAGCCCAGCTCGTTGAGCCGCTGCTGGTCACTGGTGCGCGCGGCAGGCACGCCGCCTCGATCCGGTACGGACATTCATCCACCCCTTGGTCGAGAACCCGGTCCGCCGCCGCTGCGGCGGCGGGTGAGTCACGGACGTCTCACTCCGTGTGGGATCTTTCGGTGGCGGTTGAGACGTGTCAACTGTTCCGCCCTCGCCACGCCGGAACCGCTTCGCATCCGGGCCTTGCCGCGCGCGCGTTCGACTGAATCCGCAGCGCTCAGCGGCTGCGCCGTTGCGCGAGCGCGCCGGCGAGGCGGCGAGCTCCGGATCGCGGCAGCACCGCGGCGCCGGCGACCAGCGCACGGTAGCGGCGGCCGGGGACGCAGACGACAGTGCCGCGCGCCAGCGCGCGCAGCGACTCGTCGACCACCCGCTCGGCGCTGAGCCAGACCCAGCCCGGTGACGAGCCGACGTCCTGCTCCGCCCGGTCGTGGAACTCGGTGCGGGTCAGCCCCGGGCAGAGCGCCTGGATCCGGACGCCGCTGCCGCGCAGCTGCTCGGCCAGCGACTCGCTGAAGAACACCTCGAACGCCTTCGTCGCCCCGTAGGTCGGCGCGCTCACCGCCGGGATCAGACCGGCGACGCTCGCCACGTTGACGACCGCGCCGTGTCCCTGCCCGAGCATCGCGGGCAGCGCCGCGTGGGTCAGCCGCAGCACCGCCGCGCAGTGCAGCTGCACCTGCGCCGCCTCGGGGCCGACCGGCCGCTCGACGAACCGACCGGTGGTGCCGAAGCCCGCGTTGTTGACGAGGATCGTGACGCCGGCGGCGCAGCGTCGCTCGACCGTCGCCAGCTCGCCCGGCTCGGTCAGGTCGGCGACCAGCACGTCCGCACGGCCGCCGTACCGCCCGGTCAGCCGGCCGGCCAGCGCGCGCAGCCGGTCACCGTCGCGCGCGACGAGCACCAGGTCGTGGCCGGAGGCAGCGAGGCGGTCGGCGAAGACCGCACCGATGCCGCTCGACGCACCGGTGACCAGCGCAGTCGGCCGGCTGCCCATGGCGCGGACGATAGCGCGTCGCACGCACCACCGACGCAAGCGTGGGTTGTCGCCACGCGACGGACGCGAAAGCCTGTACACCCGATCACCAACGGAGAGAGGGACAGATGGCGAGTTCACCGGTCAGCAAGCTCCTGCGCGCACCCACCGACGGCTTCGCGCTGTCCGGCGTCGACGCCGGCGGGACCCCCGGGGTGAAGAGCAAGAAGACCGCGCGCGCCGAGACCGAGGCGATCGCCGAGCCCCTGTTCGGCCTGCAGGAGCGCCTGTACGCCGAACGCGAGCGCAGCGTCCTGATCGTGCTGCAGGGCATGGACACCAGCGGCAAGGACGGCGCCGTGAAGCGCGCCGTCGGCTCGCTCAACCCGGCCGGGGTCCGGATCACGGCGTTCAAGGCGCCCACCGACGCCGAGAAGCGGCTCGGCTTCCTCGGCCGGATCCGCCGCGAGCTGCCGGGACCCGGCGAGATCGCCGTGTTCAACCGCTCCCACTACGAGGACGTCGGCATCGTGCGCGTCCACGGCTGGGCCTCGCCCGCGGTGATCGAGCGCCGGTACGCCGACATCAACCGGTTCGAGGAGGAGGTCGCCAAGTCGGGCACGACGATCATCAAGTGCTTCCTGCACATCTCGTTCGAGGAGCAGCGGGAGCGGCTGCTGGCGCGCCTCGACGACCCGGCCAAGCACTGGAAGTTCAACCCCAAGGACCTCGACGAGCGGGCGCTGTGGAGCGACTACATGGCGGCGTACGAGATCGCCATCGACCGCTGCAACACCGACCGCGCGCCGTGGTACGTCGTACCGGCCGACCACAAGTGGTACCGCGACTGGGCGCTGACCAACCTGCTGCGCGAGACGATGGACCGGCTCGACCCGCAGTACCCCAAGCCGAGGCTCAATCTGCGGGCGCTGCGCAAGCGGCTGGGCGAGACCGCCTAGCTACTGGCCGGGCGGCGGCCGGAACGACGCCTTGAAGTCGTCGTACGCCCCCTGCGACTGCGACCAGATGGACTCGGGCGTGGAGTACAGCAGCGCGAAGCCGTAGTCGTCGGTCACGAAGCCGAGGTTGGCGGTGCGCATCCGGGTGCCGCTCGACGAGTCGTAGGTGAACTCCCAGATGCCGGCGTCGTAGCCCTTGTAGGTGGTCGGGTCGATCCGGATGCGCTCGTAGTTGCGCTGGTTGGCCGCGACGCTCGGCTCGTTGGCGCGCCACGCGCCGTCCGGGTCGTCGCCGGGGGTGGTGGTGTACTCCACCAGCATCCGCGCGGACCGGTCGGGAGCGCGGAACGTCGTGCGCAGGCCGCTGCGCTCGATCGTCCAGTTCGGCGGGTGCTTGATGGTGAACCCGGTCGACGGGTGCCGGTAGGTGACCCAGCTGGCGGGGACGCCGGCCGTGGCGGGCTCGACCGCCGGCGAGCTGGTGGCCGCCTTCGGGGTGGGCGTCGGCGTCGGCGCCGGAGTCGGCTCGGGCGTGGGGGTCGGCGTCGACTTCGCGGTGGGCTTCGGGGTGTTGACCGGTGCGGCCGTCACCGACGCCTTGCCTGCAGTCGGCGTCGGCGTCGCCTTGGGCGCCGCCGCAGCCTTCGTCGCCTTGGTCGGCGAGGTCCCGGCGGCGGACGGTGACGGCGACGACGTGACGCCGCGCGAGGTCCGGTCCGTGTCGCCGTCGTCGTCCGACGTCAGCGACTGGATCGCGAAGGCGCCGACGGCAAGCGCGAGCACCGCCACCAGCAGCCCGAAGACGACCGGCCAGCCGGAGCCGCGCCCGCGGCCGTCGTAGTCGCGCCCGTCGGCACCGCCGGCGGCGATCCGGCGGGCTGCCGGCCGGGCCGCCTGGTGCACGACGCCGGCGTCCAGCGGTGCCGACCGGCCCAGCTGCGACGGTCGCACGAGCTGCATCGTGTCGTCCGCGGGCGCGGGCTCGTTCGGGTAGGGGTGGACCCGGGTGGCCGCCGCGGTCGCGGCGAGCGTGCTGGCCGCGGCGGCCGCGCCGGACGCCGCGTCCTCGAGGTAGCGCCGGACCTCGGCGTGCTGCGGCCGCCGGGCCGGGTCCTTGTCCAGCAGCCGGCTCAGCAGCGGCGACATCGCGCCCGCCGTGCGCATCGGCCGCGGCTCGTTGTGCAGCACGGCGGTCAGGGTCGGCAGCGCGCCGTCGCCCTCGAACGCCGGCGACCCCTCGACCGCGAAGTAGAGCGTCGCGCCGAGCGACCACAGGTCGCTGGCCGGGCTTGTGACGCCCTGCGACGCCTGCTCGGGCGCCATGTAGGCCGGCGACCCGAGGACCAGGCCGGTGCTGGTGACGCTGGGGTCGTCCTTCACCGACGCGATACCGAAGTCGGCCAGCTCGGCGTGCCCCTCGGTGCGGACCATGACGTTGCCCGGCTTGATGTCGCGGTGGATCACGCCGGCGGCGTGCGCGACCTCCAGGGCGCTGAGGATGTCCAGCCCGACCTTGGCGGCAACGGCCGGCGCGAGCGCACCGCGATCGCGTACGACGTCGGCCAGGCTGGGCGCGTCGACCAGCTCCATCACGATGAACGGCTGGTCGTCCTCCTCGATGACGTCGTAGACGGTCACCACCGAGGGGTGGGACAGCCGGGCCGCGGCCCGCGCCTCGCGGAACACCCTGGTGCGCAGCACCCGCCGCTCGTCCTCGGTCGTGCCGGGCGGGAAGTGGATCTCCTTGACCGCGACCTCGCGCTCGAGCAGCGTGTCGCGGGCGCGCCAGACGACGCCCATGCCGCCCCGGCCGATCGACTGGATGAGCGCGTAGCGGCCGCCGACGAGCCGCTCCGTGGCCTGCCCCACCGGACGCCCTCCCGTCTCGTTCACCGGGCGGCCGCGCTCACGCGCCGGTCGTCGTACCCGATGCGGGCGTGGTCGTCGCCGCCGAGCGTGTAGACCGCGTAGGCCTGCCGGATGACCGGCATGGCGACGTTGCGCACGTGCACGCCGCCGGCGGTCACGCCCTTCTCGGTGCCACCGTGTGCGTGGCCGTGGATCACGAGGTCCGCTCCCGCCTGGTCGACCGCCTCCGCCAGCAGGTAACTACCCAGAAATGGGTAGATCTCCAGCCGCTCCCCCACCAAAGTGTCCGCGACCGGTGCGTAGTGCATCAACGCGACCTTGTAGTCGGTGTCCAGCGCCTCCAGCGCGCGGGCGATGCCGCCGGCGAGCTGGCGCGAGTGGTGCATGAACGCCTTCATCTCCGGCTCGCCGAACTCGCTGCCGCAGGCCCCGGCGAACCCGCCGCCGAACCCCTTGCCGCCCGCCACGCCCAGCCGCACGCCGCCGACGTCGACGATGGTGCTCTCGCCTTCCAGCACCGTGACGCCGCCGCGCTCGAGCGTGCGGCGCAGCTCGACCTCGCGGTCGGCGTGGTAGTCGTGGTTGCCCAGCACCGCGATGACCGGTACGCCGAGCCCGCTCAGCTCGTCGACGAGCACGGCCGCCTCCTCGGGGCTGCCGCAGCGGGTGAGGTCTCCGGCGAGCAGGAACACGTCCGCGACGTCCGCGACGTGCTCGAGCCTGGGCCGCAGGCGACCGGCCGAGTCGACGCCGACGTGCACGTCGCCGACGGCTGCAACACGGATCACGTCAGCGCCTCCTGGGCAGTCGGCTCGGGGAAGGCGCCGACCGTGACCTGGTTGTGGATCCGGTGGTCCGGCGCGACCTCGTGGGCGACCTCGGTGATCGCGTCTCGACGCTCGACCGTGCTGACGACCCCTGTCAGGAAGACGTTGCCCGGCGTCACAGTCACACAGATGCCCTGCTCGCTCACCCGGGGGTCCTCGGCGAGCGTCTCGTGCAGGTGGCCCGCGAGGTACTCGGGCACGTCGCTGTGCGGTGTGTCCATGTCCTCTCCGTTTCCCGTGGGGACCGCCGCAAACGGCGTCAGGCGAGCGCGCGGACCGACTGGGACGAATCGGACAGCGCCTCCGGGCGGCGTTCCGGCTGCGCGGAGCCGGCGTCGCCCGCCGCCTCGTCCACGACGATCCCCAGGCCGTGGACGAGCGTGAAGAAGGCCGCGGCGAACGGCGAGTGCGCGGTCGCCCGCTGCACGCCCGGCCAGTCGACCTGCTCGCGCACGGCGCGGGCGATCCCGATGAGCTTCTCGAAGTCGCAGTTGCGCTCGCCGAGCGCGAGCAGCTTGCTGGCGATGACGTCCTCCAGCGCCAGGACCGGCATCCGCACAGCGGCCACCTCGCGCACGGTGACCCGGGACAGCAGGTCGTCGTCCACCGGGCCGCCGTTCGGCTCGAAGATGATGTCGACGAGCACGTCGCCGTCGTAGGCCTTGAGCAGCCAGCCCTCCGGCGGGCGCACCGGCCGCATGCCGGAGTCCGTGAGCACCTGCAGCGCGCGGTCGGCGTCCAGCGGCCGGACCATCAGGTCCACGTCGTGCTCCGACTCGGGCGCTCCGTGCGCCCAGCAGGCCAGCCCGCCCCCGAGCGCGTAGGGGATGTCCGCGTCCCGCAGGGCGGCGGCCGCGCGCTTCAGCGACTCCGTGAGCTCTTCGCAGCGGTCAGACGGCATGACGGCCTGATACCCGGCGCCCGCCGTGGCCGAACCGTCACGGTGCGCTGACCGTGACGTCGGCCCCGACGCGGATCGCATCGACGAGGTGCTCGCCCGCGTGCACCCGGCCGCCCGGCCACACCACCGACCGCTCGAGCGTGCCGTCGACCACGGCGCCCTCCCCCACAACGCTGCGCCCGCCGGACGCGAGCAGGTTCGCCGCGAGGTAGTCCGCCGGCGTGCCGCAGTCGACGAACGCCGCGGTCGTCGGCAGCAGGTCGAGCCGGCCGGTCTCGTGCTCGCCGCGCCAGCAGACCTCGTAGAGGCCGGTCGGCTCCGGCTCCAGCGCTCGGGCGATCGACCACGGCAGCAGCGATGCCCCGGCGAACCGCCAGCCAGCGAAGTCACCGCGCTCGGCGTCCGCGACGACCAGCAGCCGCACCCGCTCGCCGTCCCAGCCGTCGACCAGCGCGGACAGGTCGTCGGTGCTCCAGGCGTCGGCGTTGACGACCAATGCCGCCCGGCCCGCCAGCCACGGGCGCAGCTGCCCGATTGCGCCGGCGGTGCCCAGCGCGACCGGCTCCTCGACTGACAGATGCACACGGCCGGCGAGGTGCTCGGCCATCGCGGCCCGCATGTGGTGCGCGTTGACCGCGACCTCGTCGGCGTACGGCGTGACGCGGGCGAGCGCCAGGTCGACGAGCGGCACGTTGGCCACGGGGCAGAGCGCCTTCGGCCGGTGCTCGGTGAGCGGCCGCAGCCGGGTCCCCTTGCCGGCTGCCAGGACGACGGCGGCGAGCCCGGCGGTTGCTGCGGTCAGCTGGCGCTCGGCGCCGTGCGGGTGGGCGTCCGCCGAGTGGCCGGCTTGCGCGCAGTCGTCGCGGCGCGCTTTGCCGCCGGCATGCTCGCGGCGCTAGCCGTCTTCGTCGCCGGCTTGCGGGCCGTCGTTGTCTTCGTCGCCGGCTTGCGCGCCGTCGTGGTGTTCTTCGTCGCCGGCTTGCGCGCCGACGTACCGGCCGCCTTGGCAGCGGTCTTCCCCGCCGGCGTACCGGCCGCCCTGGTGGTGGTCTTCCGCCCGGTGGCCGCACGCTCGGCGGCGGGCTCGGCCGCGGGTGGCGGCGCGTCGTCGACCGCCGTGCCGGCGTCGCGGGCGTCGCGGGACGCCTTCATCGCGGCCGCGACCACCTTGCCGGAGCCGACAACTGTCGCGTCGACCGCGTCGCGGCGTACCGCCTCGATGCCCTTCACCAGGGCGCGGCGCGTGTCGTAGCCCTCGGACGTCACGATGACGTCGCCGTTGCTCGCGACCAGACTGAAGTGCCACTTGCCCTTGGCGTTCTTCTTCTTGCTGCGCCGGACGACGAACTGTGCAGCCATGGGGCGCTCCTCTGCTGTAGGGATCTGCGCGGGCCGGGCGAGGCGGGTCGCGGTGCAGCAGCCTGCCAGGAAACCCAGCCTGGCGCAGATCGGCGCCGTGGCACACAATGAACCGGTCACCACCTCCCGCGAGACCGTCGGGGAAGGCGCAGCTCGCCTTGCACGGAGGATCTGTGACGCACACAGTCGGCTGTCTGCACGTCCACGCCTGCCCGGCGTCGCTGCTGCCTGCCGTCGAGCGCGCCGTCGCCGCGCAGCTCCCTGAGTGCCCCGCGCCCGTCTGGCACCACCGCGAGGCAGGCACGTCGTACGCCGACGTCGACTGGCACGCCGCACCCGGCTGCGCCGCCTTGCTCGCGCACGCGCTCCGGCAGCTCGGCGCCGTCACGTTCGAGGTGACCGAGCAGGCCAGCGCCGGCCAGGACGGCGAGCGGTTCAGCTTCGTGCCGGGACTAGGCCTCTACCGGGCCGGCACCAACTCCGCCGGCGACCTGGTTGTCGACGAGAACCAGCTCGGCGCGGCGCTTAGGGAGAGCCCGAACGCGGAGGCGCTCCGCGAGCGGATCGGGCGGCTGCTGGGCCGGCCGTGGGACGACGTCCTCGAGCCGCTCCGCTGGCGGACGGCCGCGCGTCCCCTGGTGTCGGCGACCGGATGATCACCCGATCGGGCACTGTCCTGGAGTTGCGCACGGGGTTACCGTGAAAGGCGTGACGGACGACCGAGGGCGGGCACTGCACCTCCGGCGCATCGAGGCGCCGGACGGGCGCTTCTGGACGGTCCATCACCACGCCGGCTTCTGGTCGTCCAAGATCGAGGCGTCGACGGATGCGCTGCCCAACGAGCACTACCGGTGGCGGATCCGTGGCTGGGGCAAGGGCCGGTCGACGGCGCTCAGCGTCGCCCGAGCGCTCCGGCGAGGCGACGACCCCACCCCCGCCGGCGCGACCCTGCTGTCCCATACCGTCGCCGCGCCGTCGGTGCCGCCGACCGGCAACGTGCACCTGGTCTGAGCCGGCCGGCCGGTCGTCACTCCTTGTTGCCCGCGCGTACGGCGGCGGTGAGCTCGCCGGGGAGCGGGAACCACCGCAGGTGCTCGAAGTCCGCTGACTGCGGCTGCGCCGCTGCGGCGTCGGGGCAGTCCCGGCAGGCTTCGTCGAGCACCTCGCGCGCGGCGTCGAGGTAGCCGCGCAGCGCCGACTCGGGCTGGGTCTCCCGCGCGACGTCGTAGCTCAGTCGGCCGTCGTCGTACGAGAGGTCGTGCAGGCTGAGCGGGCTGGCGCCGCGGCCGCGGGCGTGGTGCCACTGCCCCGTGGCGGCGTCGAAGTCGTACTGCGGCAGCAGCTTCCACCCCTCGTCGGCGACGAGGTGCACCGCCGCGACGATGAAGTCGAAGACCTCGTCGGAGATGAAGTAGTTGAAGTTGACGCGGATCCAGCCGGGCTTGATCCCTTCGCAACCGCGGGCGATCTCGCGCTCGAACTCGTGCGAGCGCTCGAGGTCGATGCCGAGCAGCCGGTGGCCGTACGGGCCGGCGCACGAGCAGCCGCCGCGGGACTGGATGCCGAACAGGTCGTTGAGCACGGCCACGACGAAGTTGTGGTGGAGGTAGCGGCCCTCGTGTCGCACGACGAACGACACGATGGAGAGCCGTTCGGACTCGACGTTGCCGAGGATCTCGACCCGCGGGTTGGTCCACCACGACGCGACCGCCCGCTGGATGAACGACTCCTCGCGGCGGCGGATCTCGTCGACCCCCACCGCCTGCTTGAGCTGGAACACCAGCCCGGCGCGGATCGCCTCGACGATCGCGGGTGTGCCGCCCTCCTCGCGGTGGACCGGGTCGTCGAGGTAGACGTGCTCGGTGGGGTTGACGTAGAGCACGGTGCCGCCGCCGGGCACGACGGGCACCCGGTTGGTGAACAGCTCGCGCCGCGCTACAAGCAGCCCTGGCGTCGCCGGCCCGCCGATGAACTTGTGCGGCGAGACGAACACCGCGTCCTTGTAGTCCAGCCCCCGGCGTGCGTCGTCGGCCGCCTGCATGTCGATCGCGACGTACGGCGCCGCGGCGGCGAAGTCCCAGAACGACAGCGCGCCGTGCTGGTGCAGCAGGGCGGACACGCCGCGGGTGTCGGTGACGATGCCGGTGACGTTGGACGCCGCGGAGAAGCTGCCGATCTTGAGCGGGCGGGCGGCGTAGCGCCGCAGCTCCGCCTCGAGGTGGCCGCAGTCGATGTGGCCGTCGGCGTCCTCGTGGATGACGACCACGTCGGCGATGGACTCGCGCCACGGCAGCTCGTTGGAGTGGTGCTCGAACGGGCCGATGAAGACCACCGGGCGGTCGGCCTCGGGTATCGCGTCGGACAGCTGGTAGCGGTCGTCGAGCTCGCGCGGGATGCGCAGGCCGAGCAGGTGGATCATCTTGTCGATCGCCGCCGTGCTGCCCGACCCACAGAACAGCACGATGGTGTCGTCGTCGCCGTTCACCGCATCCCGGATGATCCGGCGCGCCTCCTCGCGGAAGCGGGTCGTCTGCAGCCCGGTGCCGGACGCCTCGGTGTGCGTGTTGGCGTAGAGCGGCAGCACCGCCTCGCGGATGTAGTCCTCGATGAACGACAGCGAGCGGCCGGACGCGGTGTAGTCGGCGTAGGTGATGCGCCGCGGGCCGAACGGCCCGTGCAGCACCTCGTCCTCGCCGATGACGGAGGCGCGGATGTAGTCGACGAGTGCGGCAGCGCGCGGCTCCACGATCACTCTCCTGTCGCCTCGACGCCGGTGTCGGATGCTCCTGCGAAAGTAGCATCGGATCGCACACGCACCCGGACGGAGGGAGCCCCGCCATCGACGAGCGACACGTCGACGAGCTCTACGGGCTGCCGCCGGAGGAGTTCGTCACCCGGCGCGACGCGCTCGCCCGGGAGCTGCGGTCGTCCGACCGGGGCGCGTCGGCCGAGATCAAGGCCCTGCGCCGGCCGACCGTCGGGGCGTGGCTCGTCAACCAGCTCGCGCGGGCCGAGGCCGAGGCGCTCGACGAGCTGCTGGAGACCGGGGCCGCGCTCCGCGACACCCAGGCGGCGGTCGTCGCCGGGCAGGCCGAGGGCGCGGCGCTCC
>DASQMY010000335.1:0-6090 GCA_035645255.1 Mycobacteriales bacterium | reverse complement strand
AACGGGCTGCGCGGCGGGCTCGTTGTCGTCAGCCACGATCGCGAGTTCCTGGCGGGCACGATCACCGGCGTGCTCGAGCTCGACCCCTACAACAAGAAGTCACGGGAGTATGCGGGCGGCTGGGACGCCTACCTCGACGAGCGCGCCCTCGCCCGCCGGCACGCACGCGAGGAGTACGACGAGTACGCCGACAAGCGCGGCGAGCTGCAAGGCCGCGTGCAGTCGACCAGGGAGATGTCGGTGCGCGGTGCCCTGCGCGCCAAGCGGCGTGCACCCGACGGCGACAAGCTCGGCCGCAGCGCGCGCATCGAGGGCGCCACCTCCGCCGCGTCGAAGGTGCGCTCTCTCGAGACCAGGCTGGCGCGGCTCGACGCGGAGGCGGTCGAGGAGCCGCGCAAGGAGTGGGAGCTGCGGATCGACCTGCCGGCCGCGCCGCGGTCTGGCGACGCGGTCGCGACGCTACGAGCGGCGGTGGTGCAGCGCGGTTCGTTCACGCTCGGGCCGGTCGACCTCGACGTGCGGTGGGCGGACCGGATCGCCTTGCTGGGGCGCAACGGCGGCGGCAAGACGACGCTGCTCCAGGCTTTGCTCGGCCGGCTGCCGCTGTCGTCCGGGACGTCGTCGCTCGGTCGTGGCGTCGTCGTCGGCGAGCTCGACCAGGTGCGTCGCGAGTTCTCGACCGACACGACGGTCGTCGACGTGCTGACCGCCGCGACACTGCTGCCGCCGGAGGAGGTCCGCACGCTGCTCGCGAAGTTCGGACTGAAGGGTCCGCACGTCGGGCGCCCGGCAGTGTCACTGTCGCCGGGCGAGCGGACGCGCGCCGGACTCGCGCTGCTGATGTCGCGCGGGACCAACTGCCTGGTCCTGGACGAGCCCACCAACCACCTCGACCTGCCGGCGATCGAGCAGCTCGAGGAGGCGCTCGCCGAGTACGCCGGGACGCTGCTGCTCGTGACGCACGACCGGCGGCTGCTCGAGGCGGTCCCGACCACCCGGACGTTGAACGTCGACGCCGGCCGGGTGACCGAGTCGTAGAGCGCCGCGCGTCAGGCGGTCTCTGCGGACGCGCTCGCGGGCGGCGTTGGCGCCGAGTGAGCAGCGCCAGGACAGCCAGTGCGCGCACGACGTGAGGCCGATGCCGGCCCAGCCCTCCCTGGCGTCGAACTCCCCGACGAGCTCCAGGAAGACCGACTCGCCGGCAGCCAGATGGCCTGCCCACGTCGTCAACGCGTCGCGGATCTGCGGCGTCGACATGCCAGCCACGTCAGCGATGGCCGGGTCGCCGTCCGCCGCGTCGTCCGCTGGACCGCCGTTCGCCAAGTCACCGTCGTGCCCCCGTTCCGCTCGTGCCGTGGAAGACCACGCTAGCGATCGGGGCTGACACTTCCCGGTGGGGTCTGGGCGGCTGTGGAGAAGCGCCGCGGCGCGGCTGTCAGTCGCCCGGCTCGAAGGCGAGCGCCACCGAGTTCATGCAGTACCGGTCGCCCGTCGGCGTCTGCGGCGAGTCGTCGAAGACGTGGCCGAGATGTGAGTCGCAGCTCGCGCACCGGACCTCGACGCGGGTCATGAACAGCGTGCGGTCCTTAACCAGCGTGACGGCGTCATCGGCGGTCGGTGCGTAGAAGCTCGGCCAGCCGCAGTGCGACTCGAACTTCGTCTGCGAGCGGAAGAGCTCGTTGCCGCAGGCCCGGCAGCGGTAGACGCCGGTCCGACCCTCGCTCAGCAGCTCACCGGTGAACGGCCGCTCGGTGGCCGCCTGGCGCAGCACGGCGTACTCCTCCGGCGAGAGCTCCGCGCGCCACTCGGCGTCGGTCTTGCTGATGCGTTGCGTCATCCGCTGATAGTGCCACGCGTCAGGCGTCGATGGTCGCGTCGCCGTCGGGGTCAGCCGCCGAGGAGCGGCCCATCGGTGCGGCGGACAGCAGGCCGGCGAGTCCGACGCCGATCAGCACCAGCGGAGCGAGCCACCGCGGGTCGAGCGCCAGGTCCACTAGCAGGTCGAGCAGGAACGTTGCGCCGACGGCCACGAAAATCACTCCTGCGAGTAGAGACGTCAGATCGGTCTCATGCCTCTCCATGCCGTTCACCTCTCTCCGTCGTCGATGGTCGGCGGGTCGCTCTCCCGGCGCACTGTGAGCTCGCCGAGGCCGATCCGCGCGTCGATCCGCAGCAGTGGAGGTCCCGCGCCCGCGGACCGGTCGAGGTCCACGTCGGTGCCGGATCGCTCCTCGTCGAACACGCGCAGGTTGCCCGCGCCGGTGTGCGAGTCGACCTCGACCGCTACGTCGTCCGGGACGACGATGCGCAGCTCTCCCATCCCGAGCCGCACCTTGACGTCGCGCGTCCCCTCGGTGAGCTCTAGCGCACTCAGGTCCAGCCCGGCTTCGCCGATGCCGAGCTCGTACGACGACTCGAGCCGGTCGAGCGTTGCTGGCCGCCAGTTGCGCTCGCCGACCCCGCCGGTGACCGGGAGGTCGATCGCGGTGAACGCCGCGAGGAGCAGCGACAGCAGTACGCCGACCGGGATCAGCCCTCGCGCCCGGCCGTACCAGGCGCCGACGACGAGTGCGCCGCCGAGCGCGACCAGCAGCGTCGCGAGGATGCCCTGCGGGGTCACGTCGACCACGTGGGTCACGTCGAGCAGGGCGGCCACGCCGGCGACGAGCAGCAGCACGCTGACCGTGATGCCGCCGAGCCGGGACCGCTCGCGTGGCGGCGGCGGCTGCCAACCGGGCGGATCCGTGCCGACCGGAGCCGTCGCGGTGTGCGCCCACCACTGCGAAGGCGCCGGCGGCGGCAGCGGTGTGGTCGGCTGCGGGGAGGTCGCGGCGGTCGAGCCGCTCGCCGGCGCCCCGGCTGCCGTCGACTCGGGTGCGCCCGCGCCCGCCGCGTCGGTCACCGGCGGCACCGGCCACGGACTCGGCTGGCCCGGCGCGAAGTGCGCACCGTGCGGCGGTCGCGGCTGCGAGGTCGGGACGGAGCCGCGGTTGCTGCGGCTCCAGGCGACCAGCCCGATGACGAGGAGCACCGCCAGCCAGCCGCCCTCGAAGCCTCGGGCACCGAAGAGCGTGTCCATCACGATCAGGCCGAGCACGACCGCGATCGCGATCGGCACCAGCTCGCGGTGCCGACCCGCTCCGGAGGATCCGTGCCCGAGGCCGTGGATCATCGCCCGGTCGCTGCCGGCCTCCGGCAGCATGAGCCAGCCGGCGGCGTACAGCAGAAGTCCGGGACCGAAGATCGCCGAGACGCCGATGACGACGCGGAAGATCACCGGGTCGACGTTGAAGTAGCGGCCGAGCCCGCCGCACACGCCGGCGACGAGCCGGTCGTCGGTGCTGCGCTCGAGCCTCGGCGTGGGGGGCGGCGGCGGCCCGGTCGGTGGGAGGTCATGTGTCGTGGTCATGACGTCGATGATGGCCTCGCCGCCGCGGCTGCGTAATCCGGCATGACCCTGAGCGCTCCCCTGGTTCGCGGCGGTGCCGCGGTAAGGGTCGGCCCCTGATGTGCCGCGGCCGTCCAGCGTGTGACGATCATTGCGACCCGAGGAGAGGCCACCCCGCATGACGACCGTCCCGCCCACGCCGCGCCGGCTCTACCGCGCTCCGGGCTCGACCGTCGCCGGCGTCGCGGCCGGTCTGGCGGAGCACCTCGGCGTCGACGTCCGGGTGGTGCGCGCCGTGTTCGTCGCGCTCGTCTTCGCCGGCGGTTTCGGCGCTCTGCTCTACATCGCGTTCTGGGCCGTCGTGCCGCAGAGCGGGCCGGTCGCCGGTCGCCGAACGCCGCGGACCCCGCGCGCGGCTTACTCCGCAGCGCGGGAGGCCAACCTGCTCGTCCCGCTGGCCGCACTCCTCGTCGGCGGGCTCCTCCTGCTGCAGGTCGTGGGCGTCGACGTGCTCGGGAGCCGTGCACTGCCGCTGCTCGCGGGCGGCATCGGGCTCGCCGTCGTGTGGCGCGAGGCCGACGAGGCGCAGCGCCGGCGGCTGTCCGTGCTGTCACAGCGCACGGCAGCGCTGACGTACGGCGGCCGGCCGGTCGGCGCCCTCCGCGTCGCTGCCGGGACGCTGCTGCTGCTGACCGGCGTGGTCACCGGAGTCGCCAGCAGCACCAGCTGGGTCGTCGTCGGCCAGGGGTTCCTCGCCGCGGTTGTCGTCGTGGCCGGCCTGCTGCTGATCTTCGGTCCCTGGTGGTGGCGTCTCCTGCAGGAGCTCACCGAGGAACGCCGTGAGCGGGTGCGGTCGCAGGAGCGGGTGGAGGTCGCGACCCACGTCCACGACTCGGTCCTGCACACGCTGACCCTGATCCAGCGGCACGTCGACGACCCGCGAGAGGTGGCCCGGCTGGCCCGCGGCCAGGAGCGCGAGCTGCGGCGGTGGCTCTACCGCCCGGACGTGCCGGTCGACTCCGCGCTGATGATCGCCGAGGCGCTGGAGGACGCGGCCGGCGAGGTCGAGGACCTGCACGCGGTCCCGGTGGACGTGGTCGTCGTCGGCGACTGCCCGGTCGACGACCGGCTCGCCGCGCTGGTCGCCGCGGCCAGGGAGGCGATGGTCAACGCCGCCAAGCACTCGGGCGCCGGCTCGGTGTCGGTCTACGGTGAGGTCGAGCCGGCCGAGGTGCACGTCTTCATCCGAGACCGCGGCCGGGGGTTCGACCCGGCCGCCGTGCCGGAGGACCGCTACGGCGTCGCCGAGTCGATCATCGGCCGGATGCGCCGGCACGGCGGTCGGGCCACCATCGTGACGTCGCCGGGTGCCGGTGCCGAGGTGCAGCTGGACATGAGCAGAGGTGCCGGGTGAGCAGGCCGCGGGTCTTCATCGTCGACGACCACCAGATGTTCCGGTCCGGCGTACGTGCCGAGATCGGCGACGCCGTCGAGGTCGTCGGCGACGCCGCGGAGGTCGACGATGCGGTCCGGGCGATCGGCGAGCTGCTGCCGGACGTCGTGCTGCTCGACGTGCACATGCCCGGTGGCGGGGGGCGCGCAGTTCTCGAGTCGGTCCAGCGCAAGCACCCCGAGGTGAAGTTCCTGGCCCTGTCGGTCTCGGACGCCGCGGAGGACGTCATCGGGCTGATCCGCGCCGGCGCGCGCGGCTACCTCACCAAGGCGATCTCCGGTCCGGAGCTGGCCGACGCGATCACCCGCGTGAAGGGCGGCGACGCGGTGTTCTCACCCCGCCTCGCCGGCTTCGTCCTCGACGCGTTCGCCAGCACGCCCGACGTCCGGGTGGCCGACCCGGAGCTCGACATGCTCACCGCCCGGGAGCGGGAGGTCCTGCGCCTCATCGCGCGCGGCTACACGTACAAGGAGATCGGCGGGCAGCTGTTCATCTCGGTCAAGACCGTGGAGACCCACGTGTCGTCGGTGCTGCGCAAGCTGCAGCTGTCCAGCCGGCACGAGCTCACCCGCTGGGCCAACGACCGCAGGCTGATCTGACGGGCGGCCGCGGTCAGCCGCGGGCGGCCTTGATCTTCCTGTTGGCAACCGTCCGCGCCCGGTCGGCCAGCCTGCCCGCGACCGCCGCCGTCTCGTCGGCGGTGGTGATCGCGCTGACGTAGTCGCCGATCGCGTCGTACCGCAGCGCAGCGTGGTAGGACTGCTCGCCGAACGAGATCGTCATCGCCGCCCGGCCTGACGACAGCCACTTCACGGCGAACGTCGTCTGCCCGTCGACGAACCTCTTGCAGGTGCGGAACGCCTTGTCCATCTCGGCCACCGCGCCCTTCGCGGTGCCCGGCCGGTAGCGCATGAGCTCCTGCTGGATCGACTCGGTCGAACCGGGCTTCTCCAGGTCGGAGCCGACCGAGAGCACCTGCAGCCGCTGGGACTTGAGCGGACCGCTGTTGCCGCAGAAGTCCTCGTCGCCGGTGTCCGGTGACGCGTCCTTGCTCAGGGTCTCCGTGTAGCCCGCGCCGATGTCCTTGCCCCGCAGCAGCAGGGCGCGTGCGGCGGCGACCTGGGCCGGGTCAGGAGCACCGCTGGCCTTGGTCGGCGTCGCCCGCGGCGACTGGCTGGCCGTCGGCGTGGGCGTGGGCGTCGGCGTGCGGGTCGGTGTGGGGGTCGGCGTCGGTGTGGGGGTCGGCGTC
>DASQMY010000334.1:0-1872 GCA_035645255.1 Mycobacteriales bacterium | reverse complement strand
GTCCCGGTGAGGCGCGCCAGGTGTGGACCGAGGCCCGCCGTGCCGGACTGCACGACCGACCAGCGACCGGCAAGGCGGCGACGCCGCCTCAGGTCAGCACCTACGACGGGGCACACGGCGACATCACCGAGGGAGAGCACTGATGGCCAACCGCAAGGACGACGGCTCGCGGATCGAGGCAGCCGCGGCCGGAGTCCACGCCGAGGAGCGCGAGCTCGACCAGCACGGTACGGCGGACGCCCACGTCGACGCCGTCGACTCGGTGCAGGTCCCCGCGACCGGCCCGGCCGACGAGCGCGACGTCGTACCGCATGCGGTGACCGACACGTCGGACACCGGGGTCGGGATCGCCGACCACGGTCCGTCGACGCTGTCGCACGGGGGCCACGGCGCGGTGTCGGCGACCGCGCACGACGCGCATGACGAGCATGACGCCCATGACGCGCACGACGACGGGCACGGCGGCGGCCACGGCGCCGACCCCAACGCGGGTGTCGTGCAGGGCATCGCGCCCACCCCCGCGTGGGTGCTGACCGCGGTCGGCATCGCGCTGCTGACGATCGCGATCTGCGCCGTCGTCGCCGTACTGCTGCACAACGCCGCTGAGGACGGCGACGGCGGCGCGGCCGGCGAGCCGGCACACGCCCGCGTGGCCGTGACGCGGACCGTGACGGGAGCCTGACCTAGATGCCGCGGCGCGACGACATCAGGTCGGTGCTCGTGATCGGGTCCGGCCCGATCGTGATCGGCCAGGCCTGCGAGTTCGACTACTCGGGCACGCAGGCCTGCCGCGTGCTGCGCGAGGAGGGGCTGCGCGTCTCGCTGGTCAACTCCAACCCGGCGACGACCATGGCCGACCCGGAGTTCGCCGACGCGACCTACATCGAGCCGATCACCCCCGAGGTCGTCGCGCAGGTCATCGCGCGCGAGCGGCCGGATGCGGTGCTCGCGACGCTCGGCGGCCAGACCGCGCTCAACACCGCCGTGGCGCTGGCGGCGGCCGGCGTCCTCGAGCACTACGGCGTCGAGCTGATCGGCGCCAACGTCGCCGCGATCGAGGCGGGGGAGGACCGGCAGAAGTTCAAGGACCTGGTCCGCGCCGCCGGCTACGACGTCCCGCGCAGCGCGGTCTGCCACACCCTCGACGAGTGCTTCGAGACGGTCGGCGAGCTCGGCTACCCGGTCGTCGTCCGGCCGTCGTTCACCATGGGCGGCAAGGGATCGGGCATCGCCTACGACGCCGACGACCTGCGGGTCATCGCCGGGCAGGGGCTGCAGGCCAGCCCGACCACCGAGGTGCTCATCGAGGAGAGCGTCCTCGGCTGGAAGGAGTACGAGCTGGAGCTGATGCGCGACACGGCCGACAACGTCGTGGTCATCTGCTCGATCGAGAACATCGACGCGATGGGCGTGCACACCGGCGACTCGATGACGGTCGCGCCGGCGATGACGCTGACCGACCGCGAGTACCAGCTGATGCGTGACTGCGCGATCGCCGTGATCCGGGCGGTCGGCGTCGACACCGGCGGGTCCAACATCCAGTTCGCCGTCCAGCCGGACACCGGCCGGATGGTGGTCATCGAGATGAACCCGCGCGTCTCGCGGTCGAGCGCGCTCGCGTCCAAGGCGACCGGCTTCCCGATCGCCAAGATCGCCGCCAAGCTGGCGATCGGCTACACCCTCGACGAGATCACCAACGACATCACCCAGGAGACGCCGGCCAGCTTCGAGCCGAGCCTCGACTACGTCGTGGTGAAGGTGCCGCGGTTCACCTTCGAGAAGTTCCCCGGCGCCGACACGACGCTGACCACGACGATGAAGAGCGTCGGCGAGACGATGGCCGTGGGCCGCAGCTTCGGCGAGGCGCTGCAG
>DASQMY010000333.1:0-5721 GCA_035645255.1 Mycobacteriales bacterium | reverse complement strand
CCTGCGCCGCTCGTCGGCGGGCGTGTCACCGCTGCGGAGCCCGACCGTGACGTCGGGCACCGGCAGCCCGAGCCGCGTCGCGGCCTGCCGGATGCCGGTCAGGGGGGCACGCAGGTTGCGCTCCACATCGACGGCCAGTGCCTTGAGCGGCGACACGTAGAGCACGCGGCAGCGCCGCTTGGGATCGTCCGGCGCCGGCGTCGCGGCGAGCCGGTCGAGCGACCAGAGGAACGCCGCCAGCGTCTTGCCCGAACCGGTCGGCGCGACGACGAGCGCCGAGTCGCCTTTGCGGATGGCCGACCAGGCGCCCTGCTGCGCAGCGGTCGGCGCAGCGAACGCACCCTCGAACCAGGCGCGCGTCGCGTCGGTGAACCCAGCCATCGCCGTACTCATGCAGGGATTGTCCCCCGCAGGTCCGACACGACGCGTCGTGGGCTACTCCACGGTCACCGGGATCGACTGGCCGCCGAACGGCATCGCGTCGAAGTGCCACTGCAGCAGCGCCGTGCCGTCACCCGGCCCCTTCGAGCCATCCGCCGGCGGCTGGGCCGGCGCCTTCGTCTCGAACCGGAAGCGGACCGACTGCCCTGGCGCGAAGGCGTAGTTGTCCTTGCACTGCAGGCGGTGCTTCTCGAGCGTGTCGACGCCGAACGCGACGATCGGGCACTTCGCGCGGTTCAGCGCGACTGGCTCATTCGACGGGTTGGTCAGCGTGACCGTGAACCGCACGGTTTCGCCGCGCCGTACCGAGGCCGGTGCGTCGAGGCCCACAGTGAGCCGAAGCGCGCCCAGATCCGGTCGGCGAGTCACGGTGACAGCCCACGAGCCGGAACCGATGTCCCCGAACGGCCGCGGGCAGGCGCCCCGCTTCAGCCCGATCGCCTGGATGTCCCGCTGCTCGAGCCGATCGTTGGAGTGCGGGATGAGGTCGATCCGCGCCAGGTCCGCCTGGCCGCCGCACTCCGCGCCCCACCACGTCAGCGACGAGACGGCGAGGTCACCCGGCGCGAGGATCGCGGGCGGTCCCAGCTCGTCCGTGACGCCCGCGCCGTCCGGCATCTTCGCGCCCTTCGGCAGGAACGAGAACTTCGACTGCACCCGGCAGATGAGCTCGCCGACGTTGCGGATCTCGAGCACTCCGGCGACCGGCCCGCGCTGGTCCGCGGTCGGCGGAGCGAAGTAGGCCGTCATCTCGAGCGCGTCCTCAGCGCAAGACGGCGCGCTCTCGTGCGCCGTGGGCGTCGGAGCGGTCGTGACCCGGTCCGGCTTCCACGGCACCGCTGAGCTGGCCGGGGTCGGGGCCGGTGGCGGGAGGATCCGGATCGGTGCGCTCGCGTGCTGCGCCCCGACGGACACGGACACCCGCTCGCGGCCGCTGTCCTCCGGCGCCATCACGCTTCGACCGGCCGGTGCCTCGAGCAGGAACTGAACGGAGTCGCCGGGGGCGAACAGGCGCACGCTGCCGCAGTCGAGCGTGTGGTGCTGCGCGATGTCACCGAGCTCCATCCGGACGACAGGGCATTCGTCGAGTGTCACCGGCCTGGTCGTCGGGTTGGTCAGGGTGGCGCGGAGCTGGAGCACGCCGCCCTGCGCGACCTCGCGTGGCGCCTGCACAGTCAGCGCCAGCTGGCGCTCGGCGTGCCCGACCAACGGCACCGTCCAGCCACCGCCGCCGCGGTCTCCGCCGTCGCCGGACCGATCGCACGCTCCGCGGACCAGGCCGAACGCCGGGACGGTGGCCGAGCCGAGGCCGTCGTTGCCGGAGAAGTCGACACGGATCCGCCGGAGGTCAGACGCACCCTGACAGCGCTGCCCCCACCAGTGCAGGTGGGACACCGCGATCTCGCCCGGGTCGAGTACCGCGGGCCGACCGAGCTCCGCCGTCGTGTCCCCGCGGTCAGCGCGCACGCCGTCAGGTCGCCACAGGACCTTGCTCTGCACTCGGCAGCGGCGGCCGCTCGCGTTGGTCAGCTCCAGCAGCCCGGCGACGGTCGCGTCGCGCAGCGCGGGCGGCACGGCGAACCGGGCCTCCATCGTGAGCTCGTCACGCCGACAGGCCGGCACGTCCTCGCCGGCCGTCGCCCCGGGGTCCGTGTCGTCGGGCTGGGCCACGGGCTGCGGCCGCCACGGGACCACGGCGACGATGCGCGGCGTCGGACCGGGAATGCTCGCCGGGCGGGATGCGTCCGGCTCGCGCAGGCTCTGCACGCCGACCGCTCCGCCGACGATGGCGAGCACCGCCGCGGCCGCCGCACCGGCCACTGGCCAGCGACGTGCCGCCGGCGTGCGGACGGTCACGTCCGGCGCGTCCTGCGCGTCGCGCCAGCGGCCGCCGTACTCGCGCAGCGCGGCGTCCATCTCCTCGTCGTTCATGCCCGTACCTCCAGAGCGGCGCGCAGCCGCGTTCGCGCGTCGTAGAGGGTCGACTTCACGGTCCCCTCCGAGCAGCGCATGACGTCGGCGCACTCGCGCACCGACAAGCCGACGAAGTAGTGCAGCGACACAGCGAGCCGCTGGCGCTCCGACAGGCGCAGCAGCCCGCGCTCCAGGTCGACGTCGGCAGGGGAGTCCGTGACCGGCGAGTCGACCAGTGACGTCGTCGGCCGGCTGCGCACACGTGACCGCCGGCACTGGTCGGCGACGATTGCGAGCAGCCAGGTCAGCACCGAGCCCCGCGCGTCGTCGTACGTCGAGCGCTTGCGCCACGCGCGCACCAGCGACTCCTGCACGATGTCGTCACGGTCGCCGTCCGGCGCGAGCCGGGCGGCGAGCCGCGACATCGCGACGACATGCGGCGACACCCAGTCGGCGAACTCGCCGTCTGCTCCCGCACGCATGGATCCCCCTGCCGTCACCTGTGTCTACACCTGCGGCCCACCATCCGGTTGGGTGCCGCGGTCGAAACGCTCGTTGTGTAACCGGCGACTCACGTGCCGGTCGAACCTGCTGTACGGCGGAAGTGCCGCCGACACCGCCTCGAGGAGGCACCCGTGTACGCCTTCGTCATCCTGCTCGGCCTGGGTCTTGGACTCGGCGTCGTCGTCCAGGTTCTCGCGGAGGTGCTGCCCTTCGAGATGCCGAGGGCGCTCACCCGCACCCTGACGGCCGCGCTCGCGATCGGCCTCGCCTGGACCCTCGACTACTCGATCTTCGCGTCGTTCGGCCAGCCGCTGCGCGAGCAGTGGATGCACCCGGTCGCCACCGGCATCGTGCTGACCGCGGTCGCCGACATCACCCGCGAGCTCGCGACGCTGCTCTCCGGCCTGTCCCGCAAGACGGTCGAGGAGGCGCACGAGGTCGAGTCGCGCATCCCGCGCGCCGCGTAACGCCAGCCGAACGCCGACGCCCCCGGACCGCAGCAGCGGCCGGGGGCGTCGTGCGTGTCCGGCGCACCTACACTCGTCGCGTGCGCATCACTGAGTTCTGGCGGCGGATGCGCCTGCGCTTCGGCGAGGGGTACGCCGAGTCGGTCGCCGCGGACCTGGTCATCAGCCAGCTCGGCGGCCGCACCGTCGACCAGGCGATCGCGGCCGGCGTACCGCCGAAGCAGGTGTGGGACGCGGTGTGCGAGGCGGCCGAGGTGCCGGTGCGCGAGCGGCACTAGACGTGCTGGAAGCGCTCGGCGTGTCGCCGCGGTTCGAACACGTGTTCGTGTAGCGTCTTTCCGGACGGGTTGTCCCCAGTTCCGCTCCGGGGCCGGTTCGTTGTCGGACCCGCCCTCTAGCGTGGCTCTCGACCACAACGACACATGAGCTGGGGATGACATGGCGACGATGGACCGCGAGAAGGCGCTCGAGACGGCGATGGCCCAGATCGAGCGGGCACACGGCAAGGGCTCGGTCATGCGACTGGGCGACGACACCCGGGCGCCGGTGTCGGTGATCCCGACCGGATCGATCGCGCTCGACGTCGCACTCGGCATCGGCGGCCTGCCGCGCGGCCGCGTCGTCGAGATCTACGGCCCCGAGTCCTCCGGCAAGACGACTGTCGCGCTGCACGCCGTCGCGCAGGCGCAGGCGGCCGGTGGCATCGCGGCGTTCATCGACGCGGAGCACGCGCTCGACCCCGGCTACGCCAAGGCGCTCGGCGTCGACACCGATGCGCTCCTCGTCTCGCAGCCCGACACCGGCGAGCAGGCGCTCGAGATCACCGACATGCTGATCCGGTCCGGCGCGCTCGACATCATCGTGATCGACTCGGTCGCCGCGCTGGTCCCGCGCGCGGAGATCGAAGGCGAGATGGGCGACTCGCACGTCGGCCTGCAGGCCAGGCTGATGAGCCAGGCGCTCCGCAAGATCACCGGCGCGCTCAACCACTCGCAGACCACCGCGGTCTTCATCAACCAGCTCCGCGAGAAGATCGGCGTGATGTTCGGCTCACCCGAGACGACGACCGGTGGCCGGGCGCTGAAGTTCTACGCGTCGATCCGACTCGACGTCCGCCGGATCGAGACCCTCAAGGACGGTGCGGAGGCGGTCGGCAACCGGACCAGGGTCAAGGTCGTCAAGAACAAGATGGCGCCGCCGTTCAAGCAGGCCGAGTTCGACATCGTCTACGGCACCGGCATCTCGCGCGAGGGGTCGCTGATCGACGTCGGCGTCGAGCAGGGCATCGTCCGCAAGTCCGGCGCCTGGTACACCTACGAGGGCGACCAGCTCGGCCAGGGCAAGGAGAACGCGCGCACGTTCCTCAAGGACAACCCCGACCTGGCCAACGAGATCGAGAAGCGGATCAAGGAGAAGCTCGGCATCGGCGCGGTCCTCGACGCCGAGGTCGACATCGCGGCCGCGCCGGTCGACTTCTAGACCGGTGGCGTTCTCCGGCGGGCGCGACCGCCCGGACCGGTCCGCAGGCCCCGCGGACCGGGCCGCCGAGCCGCCCGACGGACCGGACGCCGACCCCTACGAGGTCGCGCGAGCGATCTGCCTGCGGCTCCTCACCGACCGTGCGCGCACGCGAGCCGAGCTCGCCACCGCGCTGGCGCGACGCAACGTGCCGCCCGACGTGGGCGACGCGGTGCTCGATCGGTTCACCGAGCTGGGGTTCGTGGACGACGGGGCGTTCGCCGCGGCATGGGTGCAGTCGCGGCACGCCGGCCGCGGGCTGGGCAGACGCGCGCTGACCCACGAGCTGCGCGCCAGGGGGGTCGACGACGCGAGCATCGCGACAGCGGTGGAGGCCGTCGGTGAGGCGGAGGAGGCCGTCCGGGCGCGTGAGCTGGTCAACCGCAAGCTGCGCGCGACCCGAGGTCTGCCGGCAGCGACGCGCGCCCGCCGGCTGGCCGGGATGCTCGCCCGGAAGGGTTACCCGGGTGGACTCGCCGCCCGGGTCGTCCGCGAGGCGCTGCAGGCCGACGCCGCCGACCCCGGACTTCTCCAGGCGGACGACGCGGCGACCGATTGGGCTGCCCTCGGCGAGTGAGCCATGCGGCGTGCGCACCGCGTAACTTGACCGTGATCATTTCGAGACCTAACCTAGCGGCCAGGTGAGCAAGACCGATCCGCATCTCCGTACGCATACATACGCACGCTGATAGCTCGACACAGCACACCGACGGCGGCAGCGCCGTCGCTACGTTCGGCCGACGATCCCTGTGCCACGTGTGTCCGCTTCGTCGCGGGCCGACCTTTCTCACCCTTGTTCCGGGCAGCACTCGGCTGCCCGGTCCCGCGGTGCGAAGGGAGGCTGGCAGTGGACCCCCTCGTCACCGTCGTCATCGCG